>JALTEW010000487.1 GCA_027073795.1 bacterium
ACCGATCCCGATATGACCATCAACGAGGCATTCCTTGAGAAGCACCAGGATACTCCCCTTCTGGACACTGTTGATAATGATGGCGTCCGCCACCGTTTTTACCGGGTTACTGACTCCGAGGCCCTAAACCTGGCTATCCAGGTACTTTCTGAGAAGAAACTCCTTATCGCCGATGGTCACCACCGCTACGTGACCGCCCTGGCATACAAAAAGGAGATGGAAAAAGGTGGGGGACAGGCCTCCGAACAGGCACCCTACAATTACATCATGATGTATTTCACAAACACGGAAGACGAAGGGCTTACCATTCTTCCCTCCCACCGACTCATCCACAGCCTGCCTGGCTTTGACGTGGAATCCTTTTTCTCTGGGGTAAGGGAAAGTTTCAACGTAACGGAATTTTCCTTCCAGTCTGATGAGGAGGAAAGAATGCAGAAAAATCACTTTTTCAATACATTAAAATCCACACAGGGGAAACGTATTGCCATGGGGCTTTACATGCAGACGCGCCACTGTTTCTGCCTGCTCACACTCAAGGAAGAAATGAAAAGTGACCCCATTCTCCAAGCCATGCCCCGCTCCATACGCCACATGGCTATCCCCATCTTTAACGAGCTCATCCTGAAGCGGCTCCTGAAACTCGATACCGATCACAAACGTCAGGCCCACATCAGCATCATTAAAAATAATCAGAAGGCTATCGACCTCATCCGCACGGGAAGGTTTCAGATAGCCTTTCTTTTCAACCCCAATACCCTAAATGAAATCCATGACGTCATCTCTGAAAATCAGGTCATGCCTCAGAAATCGACTTTCTTCTACCCGAAGCTCCTGACAGGTCTTGTCATTTACAAACACGACACCCCAACCTGACATTTTATGTCAACCATGGTATCGGATCTCAAAGATGGGGAAACCCTCGATGTTCTGGGGGGAAACCGGCTTTTCCTGATTCAACCAAAAGATGGCTATCGCTTTTCCATCGACAGCCTCCTGCTGTGGGGATTCCTGAGACCTGCCCCCCGAAGCCACTGGGTTGACCTCGGAACGGGATGTGGCATTCTTGCCATTTCCCTCGCGAAAATCAACCGGGTAAAACACGTCACAGCAATGGAAATTCAACCCTCTCTTGCAAACCTGACACGGCGCAACGTGGAGTTGAACGGAGTTACATCCCAGGTCACGCTTTTGGAAAGCGATCTCAGGAACCAGAACGCTCTGAGCAAAATCCCCCCTGCGGAGGGGGTGTGTGCCAACCCCCCTTATTACAAGTTTTTCTCTGGACGCATCAACCCAAATCAGGAAAAGGCCCTGTCACGCCACGAAATCAGCGGAACCCTCAATGACTTCGTAAAAGCGGGAAGCCGCCTTCTGGGAAAGGGCGGATGTTACATTACCATCCTGCCTGTAGCGCGGTTGGAGGAGGCCCTTACTCTTTTTGCCCGTTTCCGTCTGTTTCCCGCCAGAATGCGGTTTGTCCACGCTTACGAGGATCAACCCGCGACCCACGTTCTTATTGATGCCCTGAAGGAAAAGCAAGGTGTCCCAATCGTTTATCCCCCTGTTGTTCTCTACCAGTCTCCTAATATCTATACTACGGAGGTTGAAAACCTGATGCAGTTTGTCCCCTTGAAATATCCGTGAGTCTCGTCAATCCAGACAGGAAGCTTTTGTATCATTCAATGATATTATAGATTTGCGTATAATTTTTTGGTAATTCCCTCAAATATCTCCAAAAAATCCTGGCTTTTCCACTTACATGTTTGACAAATTCAATAAATTGCGCTAAAGCAAAAAAGATCGTTAGGGGGGTTTGAGGGGAAATGAATAGAGTGTTATCCAACCCGATCTAAACGTAAACCGTTACAGGTCTGTTGCGCCCGTAGCGGTTTTTTTTTACAGGGGCACAGCGTGAAACCGAAGATGTTTGTCGGATATGTGGAGCAACCGGGCATTGTGGATGTCCAGTATATAGCCCAGAATATTGCGAGAAAGAGTGCGAGGGGGGTTATTGTCTATCAAAAACCTCCAGCTGATAACGTGGTGGATATGGCGAAACAGCGCGGGGTGCCGCTATTCCAGGCCGAGAACCTCACAAAAAAGGTAAAGGAACTTGAATCTCGCTATAAGGCAGAAGGATTCAGCGTTAATGTTAAAGACCTTACAGAGGTCCGGAACATCATGCGGGATGTTTGTTAACTGTGGCCCTTGGGAATATAAAAGAGAGCATGCGGATCCCACGTAGCAGAAAAAGGGAAGGGGGTGATCGTGTCAATCAAGTTCAAAGCAACCTTATTACCTTGTAAAGGAGGTGAAAAACAGAAGGGTTAAAATCAATCAACGGTTTTAAGAAGGAGGAATATTCATGAATACCCTACTTATGTGTGTGATTGTGTTTGTATTGTACATTATTGCCTACCACACGTATGGCAAGTTTCTCGCAAAAAAAATCTTTAACATCGATCCCAACCGAACGGTACCATCGGTGGAGTTCAACGATGGAGTTGACTATGTCCCCACGAAGAAGGAAATACTGTTCGGCCACCATTACACCTCTATTGCGGGTCTGGGGCCGATCGTAGGGCCCGCCATTGCCGTCATCTGGGGGTGGGTCCCGGCCATCCTCTGGGTCTTACTGGGTTCCATCTTCGCCGGTGCCGTCCATGACTTCGGCTCTCTGGTGGTGTCGGTGAGGAACAAGGGACAATCGATTGGGGAACTGGCGACGGGGCTCATCAGTCCTCGGGTACGGACCCTCTTTCTCCTAATTATCTTCTTTGAGTTGTGGATCGTCATTGCCATCTTTGCCCTGATCATCGCCATCCTGTTCGTCTGGTATCCGCAATCAGTCTTCCCAGTCTGGTGTGAGATCCCCATTGCGGTCTGGCTGGGCTACATGGTGTACAAGAAAAATGGTAACGTTACCTGGCTATCCATCGTAGCCGTCATTGCCATGTATGTAACAGTCGTCATCGGGGCCTACTGGCCGTTGAAGATGCCGGGGATGTTCGGTCTCAACGCCATCGAGGTCTGGATTATCATCCTGTTCATCTATGCATTTGTCGCCTCGACCTTGCCTGTGACCACCCTGTTGCAGCCCAGGGATTTCATCAACGCGCACGAACTGATTATCGCGCTGGTTTTGATCTTTCTCGGGGTTATCGTAGCCCATCCGGCTATTGTGGCACCTGCCTTCAACACACACGCAAAAGGCGCCCCACCTGTCTGGCCTTTTCTCTTTGTGGTCATCGCCTGCGGCGCTATCTCAGGCTTCCACAGCTTGGTCAGCTCCGGCACCTCGTCGAAACAGCTGGCCAACGAGCGGGATGCCCAGTTTGTCGGCTATGGCTCGATGCTGATGGAAGGCACCCTCGCCACGCTGGTTATCGCGGCCGTAGTTGGAGGGCTGGGAATGGCATACGTGGTCAAGGGGCAAACCTTGACCGGTGTCGCGGCATATACCCAGCATTACGCCAGTTGGGCAGCCGCTGCAGGGCTGAAATCCAAGCTCGATGCGGTGATCTTTGGAGCGGCCAACATGATGGAGGCTTACGGGATTCCCAAGGCGATCGCCATCACCGTCATGGGGGTGTTCATGGTTTCCTTTGCGGGCACAACGCTCGATACCGCAACCCGCGTTCAGCGTTATATCGTCTCCGAGCTAACGACTGACTGGAACCTTGATTTTCTCTCCGGCCGCTACGTGGCCACCTTCATCGCGGTGATTTCCGCCGTGATCCTTGCCTTCTACTCGGGCAATGGGAAAGGGGCACTGAGGCTGTGGCCGCTGTTCGGAACGGTTAACCAGCTCCTCGCCGCGCTGGCCCTGCTCGTGATTACCGTCTATCTCGCTAAGAAAGGTAAATCTCTTGTCTACTCCGGGATCCCCCTGATCTTCATGCTGTTTATGACCGGCTGGGCAATGGTTCTCAACTTGGAAAAATTTTACAGCAAGGGCGACTGGTTCCTGTTCATTATCGGGTTGATTGTTTTTATCCTCGAGATCTGGATGGTGATCGAAAGTATCATTGTCTTGGGCAGACCCGCGAAGGAGGCGCCTGAGACTGCTGGTGAGGCGTCAACTCCTTAACGTTGTCCATACCAACAAAAAAAAGAGAAGGGGGGCATGAAGCCCCCTTTTCTTTTGCGGGCGGTTTCCTCGCGGTGCCTACGGCTTTACCCACAGAGCAAGGGAGTAGGCCACCCCTGCTACAAGAATAATCATGGCCCCCGAAGTAAGATTGAGATAGAAGGAAATGAGCATTCCCACAACCGTAAAAATCACCCCAAGGAAACAGGCAAGGATCATAATCCCCTTCAGCGAGGCAACAAAACGGTTGGCAATGGCGGGAGGAATGGTCAACAGAGCAATAACCATGATAATCCCCACCATCCGCATCACCATCACGACGGTTAAAGCTATCAGAGATAGCAGCAACAGGTAAAAGACCTTGACAGGAAGCCCGATAATCTCTGAGAATTCCGGATCGAAGGAGATACTCAGCCATTGCGTATAGAACATGAAGGTTATTCCCACAACAAGAATGTCCAGTGATGCCATGAGAATCAGGTCCGTTCTGGATATCGTCAGAATACTCCCGAAAAGATAGCTCATCAGTCCCGCCGTGTATCCCTGACTGAGGTCAGCGAAGATAACCCCGATGGCCATGCCAACGGCCCACATGACCCCAATGAGGGTATCGATCCTCTGTTTTGTGTTATATGAAACGGTTCCCATCCCGAAGGCCGCCAACAGGCTGAAGATAACAGCTCCAATTACGGGGTTTATGCCCAGAAAAACGCCCAATCCGATACCACCGTAAGCGGCGTGGGCAATCCCCCCCGTGATGAATACGATTCGGTTCACCACCACATACGTTCCAATAACAGCACAGGCAATGCTGACCAGCAAGCCAGCCCACAGGGCGTTTCGGAAAAATTCCAGTTGTAAGAGTTCCATCTTTTTCTATCCGTGAGGTTTAAAAACACGATGGGGCACACCATGGGCAATCAGGTCCACAGGACACTGGTATGTCTTTAACAAAATCTCTTCTGTAAGTTCCTTCTCCCCATGGTAAAACAGCTCCTG
>JALTEW010000488.1 GCA_027073795.1 bacterium
ACCCTCCCAAGGCGGTTTTTTGAGGAACCCCTTGGAGAGGAAGGCAATGTCTTGAAGAAAAAAGACTTCGAGAAGATGCTCTCGGATTACTATCGATTGAGGGGTTGGTCCGAAGAGGGCGTGCCGGTTTAAAGGAGTATTATTTCTAAACCATAAACTGGATTTCAGGTAAAGGTTAGCTATATAGTAGACCCCCAAAAGGGGCAACATGCCAAAGTGAAAAAGGAATCGTTAGAAGGGGAGTCTGACATGAAGCTTCTCACTTTTCCCCTCCTATTCTTCCGGCACAACCTTCCCGATATAGGGGAGATTTCTGTGTTTTTGAGCGTAATCGATCCCATACCCCACGACAAAGACATCCGGAATCTTAAACCCAACATAATCAATCTCAACGGGCACCTCCCGCCTCTCCGGCTTATCCAGCAGGGTGCATATCTTGAAGGAGGCGGGTTTCTTTAACAGAAGATAATCCCTGACCTTTTCCAGCGTGTATCCTGTGTCAATAATGTCTTCTATAATAATGACATCCTTGTTTCGGATGTCCTCTTCCAGGTCTTTGTTAATTTTGACCTCCCGCGAGCTTTCCATTGAACCGCCGTAACTCGACACAACCATAAAATCAATTTTCGCCTCTAATTTAATCTCCCTCGAGAGATCCGCCAGGAAAACGACTGAGCCTCTCAGGAGACCCACAAGGATAACATCCTCCGACTCCCGGTAGTCTTCCGTAATCCGGCGCCCCAGTTCTTTGACCCTTTGCCCTATTTTGTTTTTTGGAATCAAAACCTCTATATGGTACCTCACGAGATCATCCTCACAATCATTTGTTCCCGCCTGTTATCCTAACATACACAAACAAAGAATAAAATGAAATCCGGACGACCCCGGAAAGTTCAAGGTAGAAGGCTGAAAACAGGTAAGTTTCAACCTGAAAGGCTTTTACAAACAATCTTTGGACTTGGGGCTTTTACCTATTGCCCTTTGTTCTTTACCCTATCCATCCTGCCGCCGTCTCTCTTCTTCCCTGATCTCGCGCCTCAGCAGCTTACCCACCTTTGACTTTGGAAGCATGTCCCGAAACTCAATGTAATGGGGGATCTTGTAGGGGGCCAGGTGTTCACGGCACCACTTGGTCAGTTCCGAGCCCCCGACGCCCCGTGCGTCTTCCTTCAAGACCACGATGGCCTTGATCCGCTCCCCGACCCGTTCGTCCGGAACCCCGACTACACAGGCCCCGACGACGGTCGGATGGTCCTGAAGCACCGCCTCTACCTCGGATGCGGAGACCCGATAGGCCTTATACTTGATGATATCTGCCGTTCGTTCCACAAACTGAAGCTGTCCATCTTCCCTTTCACTAAGGAAGTCCCCCATCCTGTAATAGGTTTCTCCCATAACCTCAACGTACGACCTCTTTGTCTCTTCAGGTTTTTTCCAGTAGTACTTGAGGTTCTCCTTCGAGGTGACAAGGAGTTCCCCCGAATCCCCCCGCTCAACGGGGTCCAGGGTTTCCGGGTCAACGATCAGACATCTCCGGGACTTCAGAGGCAACCCGACGGTATTGGCGTCTGGCTCACTGTCGAGGCGGCTGTAAGCCACATGCCCCCCTTCCGTTGAACCATACACCTGATAGATGGGCTCGCCGGTATGCTCCTTCCATCTTCGGAATACCTCTGCCGGCAGGACATCCCCACCACAGTAGCAATATTTCAAGGATGACAGGTCATACTGATCAAGGCGATCATTCTCCAGGATCATCCGGTAAAGGGTGGGAACCCCCAGCATCCATCGAGCCTTGTAACGCTCCACGGCCTTCAGGATGGCATCTACCTGTGGCTGAGGCATCAGAATTGTCTTGTTTCCAAAGTTAAGCCCGAAGGCAATCATGAACCCCTTTGCCATGATATGAAAGAGGGGATTTATCATGAGGACCACATCCCGTCCCGGCGTTGTCTTATCGCCAATGACGTCCTCCATGATATCACGAATATACGTAACCTCCCCCAGGTGATTCCCCGGAACCCCCTTCGGGAACCCCGTTGTCCCCCCCGTGTACATGATATATGCAAGGTCCGTGGCCGGGTCCATCGTAACCTTAGGCGGGGTGGGGGGGTGACTTTTCAGCAGATGTTTAAAGGAATATACACCCGGCTTTCTCTCCACCTTTCCTGTGGGAATCTTGTCGAAAAGATGGCCGAGGGCCCGCTTCCAGAATGGCACCAGATCGGCAATATTGGTTACGATCACATTCCGGACGGGTGTCCTCTTCAGGATTTCATTCACGTACCCGAAGTTGGTATCAAGGCAGATGATCGTGTTGACCTCGGCATCATTGGCCATGTATTCCACCTCAAAGGCCGTATAGATGGGAGAAACGGGAACCACTGCCGCCCCTATTTTTTGAATGGCAAAATTCGCTATGACCCATTGAGGGCAGTTGGGGATATAGATCATCACCTTGTCACCATGGCCCACACCCAGGGCATGGAGGGCCGTGGCAAACCGGTCGATCCATTCCTTTAGTTTGCGATAAGAAATACCCTCGCCAAGAAAAACGATGGCGGGATTATTGGGGAATCTTGCACAGATCTCCTCGAGTTTTGAAAATGTATAATTATCCTTGCTCATACGCCAAAATACGCCGATTTAACATCCGGGTTGTCCATAAGTTCCTTTCCCTCTCCCTCCATCACCGCTGAACCATTCTCCAGGATATAGGCATAGTCCACAATGGGGAACACGGGCCGAGCATATTGTTCCGTGACAATGATCGAAATCTTCCTGTCCCGTCGAATTTCCTTGATAGCACGGATGACATCTTTCTGTATCGAAGGCGCCAGCCCCAGCAATGGCTCATCTAAAAGCAACAGCTTTGGCTGCGCCATCAGGGCCCGACCAATGGCCAGCATCTGCTGTTCACCGCCACTGAGAAATCCACCCTGGCGGTCCTTGAGCCTTTCAAGGGTGGGGAAAAGGGAAAAGATGTACTCAAGGGTTCCCTTCGCCTGCTGCTTGGTGGCAAGATACGCCCCAATCCTCAGGTTTTCCAAAACAGAACTCTCGGCAAAGATCCGCCGTCGCTCCGGACAGAGGATGATGCCTTTCCTTGCCCGCTCGTGGGGCTTAAGACGGGAGACATCCTCGCCGTCGTAATCTATCTCGGAAAAAACGGTTACCCGCTCCCCGCCCCGCATCCTTTCCTTGCGCTTTATGTCCAGTATAATACCGGACAGGGCATACATCAGCGTCGATTTCCCAGCACTGTTGGCGCCAAAAATCCCCACAACCTGCTCATCCCCGCACCGAAGGGTGACGTTGTTGAGGGCAATCATATTTTCATAGAAGACCATCAGGCCCCTTGCCTCAATCATCCGGTTCTTCCCCTTCCCAACCTAAATAGACCTCCTTGACCCGCTCATCCTCTATCACAACGTCAGGAACCCCTTCCGTAATCTTGTCCCCATAGCTTAGCACCATCACACGGTTGGCTACCCGGAATAGCTCCCGCAACCGATGCTCAACCATGATGAGGGTGATTCCTTCCATCTGAAGCTTCTCTATCAGGGGAACCATGGTGGCAATCTCACTCATAGACAAACCTGAAAAGACCTCATCACAGATAACAACCTCGGGCCTCAGGGCAATGCACCGGGCCAGTTCCAGACGCTTGAGATAGCCCGTAGGAAGGGAGGAAGCGAGTTTATAAGGGACATAGGAATCACGCTCAAACCCAATCTCTTCCAGAATATCCACAGCCACAGTATCCCGATCCCCGTGTTTTCCTCCCCCTCTCCAGCCCCCTAATTTGCGAACTCGGGGCGACCAAAGTGGGATAATAAGGTTCTTGTACGCGGGGAGGGAATAGTAAGGTCGCATCACCTGAAAGGTTCGCGTAATCCCCATGCGCGCGATCTTATGGGGGGCAAGGCCTGTGATTTCCCTGTCCCTGTAAAAGACCCGCCCTTCGTTCGGCTTTAAAAATCCGGTAACACAGTTGATCAGCGTCGTCTTGCCAGAGCCGTTTGGACCGATGATGCCGAGGATATCTCCCTCAAAAAGCTCAAAATCGACGTTTTTAAGGGCGTAAACCCCCCCGAAGTGCTTTGTCAGGCCCTCAACACTCAGAAGTGGCCTTTTTATACCTTTACCCATCGCTCAAACTGATGATATTTACGCTGCGCGTACACCATCAGCCCCTCACTCTTATAAATGATAAACGCTGTCAGGACCAGGGAGTAGAAAACAATCCTCAAGGTTCCGAAACTCCGCAGCAACTCCGACAGGGGAACAAGGATGAAGCTCCCTATCAGGGCCCCCACCAAGGTGCCACCCCCACCGATAACCGTCGCGGCAATGGGCATGATGGAAAAATCGAGGGCGAAAAGAGACATCCCAGCCCACATGTAGAGATGGGAAAGATACGCCCCGGCGAAACAACCAATCGCAGAGGCAATAAACACGGCCAGGGCCTTGGCAAAGGTTACACTGATGCCGGAGGCCTTGACGGCCTGGTCATTGTCCTTAACCCCTCTCAGGACCAGGCCCACATCCTCGTTGACAAGTCGCCGCAGCGCAAACAACACAATGAGGGTTACGATAATCGCTGTATATCCTTCCCACCATGCGCTTGGGAATCCGTCCAGGCCAACAATACCATTGGTCCCCCCCAGGATATTGAAGGCCTGAATCAGTTTTTCAATGATGAGGGGAAACATCAACGTCACAATGGCAAAATAGATCCCCCGAAGCGGCAGGCACGGCAGGATTAACAGGGTACTGATTCCAGCCCCCAACAGGGTGGCAATAGGGATAGACAAAACAGGCGGAAGGCCTAAATATACATTCATGATGGCGGTCAGATACCCGCCAAGTCCGATAAAAAAGGCACTCCCAAGGTTGATGAGACCCACAAAATTCGCCAGGAAATCGAAGGCAATGGAAAGCATCGTGTAGATGCACACGATGCAGATGACCCGCTGCCAATAGGGTGCCACGCTGAAAATCAGGGGCAGCGATAGCATCCCTACAATTAAAACAAACCTTGGAGAAATAAGATACACCAATTCCGGCCATCCAGAGATGGCATA
>JALTEW010000489.1 GCA_027073795.1 bacterium
CGCTCATGATTCCGATAATAATCAGAACCACCAGCAGTTCGACCAGCGTAAAGCCTTTATTCCCAGGAATTGATGTCTGCGTTGTCGCCCTCTCCGCCTTCCTGTCCATCGGCTCCGTAACAAATAATGTCATAATCGCGGCCGTCTCCTCCGGGGCTCTTGTACACATAGTCGTTTCCCCACGGGTCTTTGGGAACTTTCTTTTTCAGGTACGGCCCCTTCCAGTGTTTGATATTTTCCGGCTTTGTGTTCAGTACCGCCAGTCCTTCTTCCGTTGTGGGATATCGGCCGGTATCCACATAGAACATGTCCAATGCGTCTTCCAGTGCCGCCATCTGGTTTTTGGCCGCTGTAATCCGGCTTTCGCCTACCCGGTGGAAAATTTTCGGTGCCACAAAAGCGGCGAGAAGGCCGATGATGATAACAACCACCATCAATTCAATCAGGGTAAATCCGCGTTGTCTGCGTCTCTCCATTCCGTATCCTCCTTTCCATAAAACAAAATTATTCCGGTTCAATTATACATCCCGTCCGCCTTAAAAAGGCGCATCATTCATCGAGAAAATTGCCAGCATCATAGACGCCACAATCAATCCAACAATGACGCCCATTACCAGGATCAGAGCGGGTTCGAAGAGTGCCAGAAAAGATTTTACTGATTTTTTGATGCTCTCCTGGTAAATGTCTCCGACTTTCACAAACATCGGGCCCAGATTCCCGCTCTCTTCTCCCACGCGGACCAGGTGGACCGCAAGGGGGGGGAAAACGCCGGTATTCATCATTGGCCCGGCTACGCCGTCCCCTTTCTTGGCACCGGAAACCACCGGTGCCATTGCTTCCCGGAAAACCGTGTTGGACAGGAGGTCCTGGACAATCTTCAGAGTCTGAATCAGGGGTACGGCGCTGGTGAGGAGAATTCCCGCAGTGGCGGCCAGCCGTCCGGTTTCTCCCTCGGTAACCAGGCGTTTAATCAGCGGTAGCTTCAACATGATTCTGTCTTTTTTCGCTCGGCCTTCCGGTGTGGATACCCAATGGCGGTACCCATAAACAATTGCAACAATTACAAGAAGAATGAGCCACTTGTATGTCAGAATAAAGTCGCTGACCCCCATGAGAAACAGGGTTGGCGCCGGCAGCTGCTGGTTCATGCTGTCAAAGATTTCCTTAAACTGGGGAATTACATAGGTCATCAGGACAATAATTGTCGCAAGTCCCACAATCAGCAGCAGGGCAGGGTATATCAGAGATGAAATAATGTAACCCCGGAGCTCTTCCTTCTGACGAAGATAGGACAACAACTGCTCCATGACCTGGTCCACTACTCCGGCGGCTTCTCCCGCCCGGACCATGCTGATATAGAGGCGCGGGAAAAAATTTGAGTGAGTTTCCATACTGTCTGCCAGGGATTTCCCCGCGTTCACATCTTTCAGGAGGGATTCCGCCACAGCGCGAATTCCTTCCTTCTCGGAAAGTTCAACCAGAAGAGACAGAGAGCGGTCCAACGGCAGACCGGATTTCAGTAAAACCGCGAACTTTTCCGTAAAAACCAGAACATCCGAGGTTTTGACTTTGTTACTCTTTCGGAAAATAGAGCGAACATCCAGGTTCCTGAGCCCCCGGCGGGTGGCTTCGCTGGCATTTACCACCTCGAAGGGAATCATTCCACCGGCTTTCAGCTTGCCGCGGACCTCATCGGCTGAATTTCCCTCCATTTCACCGGAGTGGATTTCGCCGGTTCGGGTTGTGGCTTTGTAGAGAAACCGGGCCATTCTACTCTTCCTGTGTTACCCGGAGCACTTCCTCCGGTGTTGTCATGCCGTCCAGTACCTTCAGGAAACCGTCTTCCCGGAGGAACCGCATCCCTTTCCGCTTTGCTGCTGCCCGAAGCTTCGGATTGTCCGGCTTGCCCAGGATCAGGCCCCGAATCTCATCATCCACCGGGAGAAATTCGAAAATCCCCTTCCGGCCCACATAACCGGTAAATCCGCATTCTTTACATCCCTCGGTAGAATAAGCGGTGGGAAGCGCTTTCCCCTTTTCCACCGGCATTCCGAAATCCTTCAGCATTTCCGGTGTCATCTGGAACGGTTTTCGGCAGCTGGGGCAGGATACCCGAACCAGGCGCTGGGCCAGTACGCCGATGATTGTGGACGCGATGAGATAATCCTCCACACCCATGTCTAAAAGGCGGGTGATGGCACCGCAGGCATCGTTGGTATGCAGGGTGGACAAGACCAGATGGCCGGTGAGGGATGCCTGAATCGCAATGTCCGCTGTTTCCTTGTCCCGGATTTCACCTACGAGGATAATATCCGGGTCCTGGCGCAGGATGGTCCGAAGGCCGGAGGCAAAGGTCAGCCCCACCTGGGCGTTTACATGAATCTGATTTACCCCTTCCAGCTGGTATTCCACCGGGTCTTCCACCGTGATAATTTTCTTGTCCGGGCTGTTGAGGCCGTTGAGAACGGCATACAGGGTTGTGGTTTTACCGCTCCCGGTGGGGCCGGTAACCAGGATAATGCCGTGGGGCCGGTGAATCAGCCGCTGAAATTGACTGTAGGTGTCCTTGGGAAAGCCCAGCTTACCCAGGTCAAAGAGCTGAATACTGCCCTTGTCCAGGATACGCATGACCACCGATTCTCCATGAAGGGTGGGGACACAGGAGACACGGAGGTCAATCTCCTTTCCCAGCACCCGGAGGTTGATTCTGCCATCCTGGGGAACCCGCTTTTCCGCAATATCCAGCCTGGCCATAATCTTGATACGGGAAATCACAGCCGGGGCGATATTTCTCGGTGGTGTTTCCACCTCGTGGAGTACCCCGTCAATCCGGTAGCGGATTTTCAGTGTCTTTTCAAAGGGTTCCACGTGAATATCACTGGCTTTCATCTCCACGGCACGGGAAATCATCTGGTTGACCAGGCGAATCACCGGGGCTTCCGAAGCCAGGTCCTTCAACTGTTCAATATTGTCTTCGTCAATGTCACCGAACACATCATCCATGCCGGCAACCACAGCGTTTCCGTTGTCTTCCTCATACACCCGGTTCAACGCGTCCATGATTTCCGCTTCGATGCCGAGGATGGGGCGTACCCGATAGTGGGTCAGGGTTTCCAGTGCTTCTACCGCCTCAAAATCAAAAGGGTCATCCATCAGAACCGTCAATTGCCCCTTATCTTCTTCCAGGGGAATCATTTTGTGGGTTTTTAGAAAAGCAAGATCAATATCTTCCCTTTTTTCAATGTCTTCAGGAACATGTTCGCCAATCAGGTGCGGAATATCCGTCTGGGTCACCAATGCGTTTACCAGGTCTTTTTCCGTAATATATCCCAGGGACAACAGAATTTTCCCCAACTTCTGGCCGTTCTCCTGCTGAAGGCGCAGTGCCCGTTCCACATCCCGTTCATCTACCTTGTTCATTTCGACCAGAATCTCACCCAGCTTTTTCATATCACCTACCCTGACGTCCACTCCGTCCTGAAAGTTTGCGCAAGCATCCATTATCTTATCAGGAAACACGCAGAAGGCAAAGGGTCCAGTGCCCCGGCCCTTGACGCCGGGATGCCAGGCACGTAAACTGAGAAAAGATTCTAAGAGGTGAATATGAGAAGTGAGGGTTCTGCTGAAAAAAAATTCCCATTCAAGACACTGTTAAGCTTCCTGGGGCCGGGATTCCTGGTGACGGTAGGATTTATTGACCCCGGCAACTGGGCCACCAACATCGAAGGGGGTTCCCGTTTCGGCTACCAGCTTCTCTGGGTCATTACCCTGAGTACGGTGATGCTGATTGTGATTCAGCACATGGCCGCCAAGCTGGGAATCGCCACCGGAAAGTCCCTTGCCACCAATATCCGGGAGCGGTTTTCCCGGCCGGTTACCGCTTTTCTCGGCGCCACCATTGTCCTCGCCTGTGTGGCAACGGATGTGGCGGAACTGATCGGCGGCGCCATCGGCTTCAATCTCCTGTTCGGGATGCCCCTGTGGATGGGGGCATTCCTCACGGTTTTACTGGAGGTGTTTCTGATCGTCAGCCAGCGCTATCACCGGCTGGAGGCCATTATCATCGGCTTCCTCGGGATTATCGCGGTGTGCTATGTAATTGAGATTCTCATTGTCAGCCCCGACTGGGGCACACTGGCTCCGGCAATTGTGATTCCCAACATTGACAGGAGCAGCATTTACGTGGCCATGGCCATTCTGGGCGCGGTGGTGATGCCCCACAATATTTTTCTGCACTCCAACGTGATTCACAGCCGGAAGTGGGGCGTCTCGGAGACCGAAAAACAGGACCTGATCCGCTATGAAAAACTGGATACGCTGTTTGCCATGACCATGGGATGGATTGTGAATTCAGCCATGATTATCGTGGCAGCTGCCGTTTTTGCAAGAAACCATATCGACGTAACCAGTATTGAACAGGCCTCGGCAACCCTGAAACCCCTTGCCGGGCCGCTGGCCGGCTTTCTCTTCGCCCTGGCCTTGGTGTTTGCCGGGGTCGGGTCATCGGTCACATCCTCCATGGCGGAAGTGAACGTGATTACCGGTTTCCTGGGAAAGCCGGAAGACCCCCGGACGCTTTTGTACCGGATTTCTGTTTTTGTAACGGCAATTCCATCGTTTCTCATCATTATTTTGAGCATGAACACCTTCAAAATACTGATTTTCAGCCAGGTAGTATTGAGCATCCAGCTTCCCTTCACGCTGATTCCGCTACTGATTCTCTGCCGGGACAAAAAGCTGATGAAGGGGTTTCGAAGCGGCACCGTAGAATTTGTGTCCGCCGTCATTATTTCCGGAATTGTCATTGCCCTGAATATTTATCTCCTCTATTCGACCCTTACGGGAGGTGCATGAGATGCAGGTTTATAAAAAGATTCTCGTAACCATGGACTGTTCCCCGGTGGATGATGCCATCATCGCCCACATTGCACTTCTGGCAAAACAGAATGCCGCGGAAGTGTTTCTCCTCCATGTGATCCACGCCCACACCCTGGACCAGAAACGCGCGCTGGGAGAAAAGGCTGAGAAACAACTGAAAGCACACCGGGCCACCCTTAAG
>JALTEW010000490.1 GCA_027073795.1 bacterium
GCTTCATAATGATCCCGGTCATTTTCCTTGACCTGAACCACCACGCAGGGGCCTGCCTGAATCAATGTAACCGGAATTGCCCTGCCTTCTTCGTCGAAGACCTGGGACATTCCGACTTTTCTACCGATAAGTCCATTAACCATAACCTATTCCTCCAACTTCGTCAGAGCCTCAGCTCCCTGCCCCGGATGCTTTAATTTCCACGTTGACACCAGCCGGAAGTTCCAGCTTCATCAGTGCTTCAATCGTATGCTCGTTCGGGTCATGAATGTCAATCAGCCGCTTGTGAACCCGAATCTCAAACTGTTCTCTGGATTTCTTGTTCACGTGGGGGGAGCGGTTTACTGTAAACCGGGAAATGTCTGTGGGCAGCGGGACCGGGCCGGCTACATTGGCCCCCGTCCGTTTCGCCGTATCCACAATTTCAGATGTAGACTGGTCCAGAACCCGGTAATCATACGCTTTCAGTCGAATTCTGATCTTACTGCTTTTCATGATGCCTCTCTTACTCAATAATCTCTGTCACGGTGCCGGCGCCAACGGTACGTCCACCCTCACGGATGGCGAAACGAAGGCCCTTTTCCATGGCAATCGGGGTGATGAGCTTGACTTCAATGGTCAGGTTGTCACCCGGCATGACCATTTCTACACCCTCCGGGAGTTTGATGTCTCCCGTTACGTCGGTGGTCCGGAAGAAGAACTGCGGGCGGTAGCCGGTAAAGAACGGTTTGTGACGGCCGCCTTCTTCTTTGGTCAGTACGTAGATTTCACCTTTGAAGTTGACATGGGGGGTGATGCTGCCGATTTTGGCGCATACCTGGCCACGCATGACTTCTTTTTTGTCTGTGCCACGGAGAAGAAGGCCGACGTTGTCGCCTGCTTCGCCGCGATCCAGAATCTTTTTGAACATTTCTACACCGGTGCATACCCGCTTGATGGTGGGACGGATGCCCACGATTTCAATTTCGGTGCCGGTGGTGATGACGCCGCGTTCAATTCGGCCGGTTACAACTGTTCCACGGCCGCTGATGCTGAAGATGTCTTCGATGGGCATGAGGAAGTCTTTGTCTACCGGACGTTCCGGCAGCGGTACGTAGTTGTCTACGGCTTCCATGAGTTCGAAGATGGATTTGGTCCATTTTTCGTCATCGGGGTTTTCAAGGGCTTTCAATGCACTGCCACGGATAACGGGGATGTCGTCTCCCGGAAATTCGTATTCGTCAAGAAGTTCACGGACTTCCATTTCTACCAGGTCTACCAGTTCTTCGTCATCTACCATGTCTACTTTGTTCAGGTAAACTACGATGTAGGGGACGTTGACCTGGCGGGCAAGCAGGATGTGCTCTCTGGTCTGCGGCATGGGGCCGTCGTAGGCGCTGACTACCAGAATGGCTCCGTCCATCTGCGCCGCGCCGGTGATCATGTTTTTGACGTAGTCGGCATGTCCCGGGCAGTCTACGTGGGCGTAATGACGGTTTTCCGTCTGGTATTCCACGTGGGCGGTGTTGATGGTGATGCCCCGTTCTCTTTCTTCCGGCGCGTTGTCAATGGAGTCAAAGCTGCGGACTTCTACGTCGCCTTTGCTCTTCGCCAGTACCAGGGTGATGGCCGCTGTCAATGTGGTTTTACCATGGTCTACGTGACCGATGGTGCCAATGTTAACATGCGGTTTCGTTCTTTCGAATTTTTCCTTCGCCATTGGTTCCTCCTTAATTCCTTAAATGTTTTCCACAATTTTTTCGGAAATGTTTTTCGGGACTTCTTCGTACCGCGAGAACTGCATGACGTACGAAGCACGCCCCTGACTGAGTGAACGGAGCGTCGTCGCGTAACCGAACATTTCAGCCAGCGGAACATTCGCTTTAATTACCTGAAGCCCCCCTTTGGTCTCCAGGTTTGAAACCTTTCCTCTCCGGGCGTTCAAATCGCCCATTACATCGCCAAGATATTCTTCCGGTGTCACCGCTTCCACTTCCATAATCGGCTCAAGAAGATAGGGCGACGCTTTCCGGCAGGCGTTTTTGAACGCCATTGACGCACAGATTTTGAATGCCATTTCAGAAGAGTCCACTTCATGGTAGGAGCCATCGTACAAAGTCACCTGAACGTTGGTCATTTCATATCCTGCCAGAATACCGCCTTCCATGGCACCTTGAATTCCCCGCTCAATGGGGCGAATGTATTCTTTGGGAATTACCCCACCGGTAATTTTGTCAATAAACTTGAACGGTTCGCCTTCACAGGGTTCCACCTTGATTTTCATGTGGGCGTACTGGCCTTTACCGCCAGTCTGTTTGACATAGCGTTCTTCATGGTCCACTGTTTTACGGATAGACTCCCGATAAGCAACCTGGGGCTGTCCCACCCGTGCTTCCACGTTGAATTCCCGGGTCAAGCGGTCCACAATAATTTCCAGATGGAGTTCCCCCATCCCGGAAATGATGGTCTGGCCTGTTTCCTTGTCCACGTGGACCTTGAAAGTAGGGTCTTCGGTAGCCAGCTTTGCCAGTGCGGCACCGAGTTTTTCCTGGTCTGCCTTGGTTTTGGGCTCAATGGCAACGGAAATAACCGGTTCCGGGAAATCCATGGCTTCCAGAATTACCGGATGTTTCTGCTCACAGATTGTGTCCCCGGTGGTCACACCTTTCAAACCCACAACAGCGGCAATATCGCCGGCCCATACTTCTTTGATGTCTTCCCGTTTGTTGGCGTGCATTTTCAAAAGGCGGCCAACCCGCTCTTTCTTTCCACTGTTGGCATTATAAATGTAGGAGCCGCTTTCCAGGTGCCCGGAATAAACCCGGACAAAAGCCAACTGCCCGACATAGGGGTCTGTCATAATCTTGAATGCCAGTGCGCAGAAGGCTTCTGTATCGTCTGTCTTCCGGGTCACTTCATTCCCGTCAGGGTCTACACCCACAATCGGCGGAACTTCCAGCGGACTGGGCAGGTAGTCGATGATGGCATCCAACAGGGGCTGTACACCCTTGTTTTTGAAGGCTGTACCACAGAGTACCGGTGTAAAGAAGAGGTTCAATGTCCCTTCCCGAAGCCCCCGGCGAATTTCATCCGCCGTCAGC
Source organism: bacterium (assembly GCA_027073795.1). GTDB lineage: Bacteria > Desulfobacterota > S145-22 > S145-22 > S145-22 > S145-22. Next base: position 3,081 of record JALTEW010000490.1, read on the forward strand.
TCTTCACCGTTGAGGTATTTATCCATCAGGTCGTCCATGGTTTCCGCCGCGGCCTCCACCATTTTCTCCCGCCATTCCTCTGCCGTTTCCCGGTATTCTTCCGGAATTTCGCAGACTTCATGTTCGGCGCCCATGGTTTCGTCCATATAACGAAGGGCTTTCATATCCACCAGGTCAATAATACCGATGAATTTGTCTTCCTTTCCCCAGGGAATCTGCACCGGAACCGCCCTGGCGTGGAGCTTCTCACTCATCTGCGCCACACCACCAAAAAAGTCCGCGCCCTGGCGGTCCATTTTGTTGATGAAGGCAATTCTCGGAACTTTATACTTGTCAGCCTGGCGCCACACCGTTTCCGACTGCGGCTGGACGCCGCCGACGGCACAGAAAACAGCTACGGCGCCGTCCAGAACCCCTCAAAGAGCGTTCCACTTCCGCCGTAAAGTCCACATGTCCCGGTGTATCAATAATATTGATCCGATACTTGTTCCAGAAACAGGTTGTCGCGGCAGACGTAATGGTAATTCCCCGCTCCTGCTCCTGCACCATCCAGTCCATCTGAGCAGTACCGTCATGTACCTCTCCGATTTTATGACTCACTCCGGTGTAGTACAGTATCCTCTCGGTAGTGGTTGTTTTCCCGGCATCAATATGCGCCATGATACCGATATTTCTGATTTTTTCAAGAGGCACGACTCTCGCCACAACAATCTCCTAAACGCTAACTGTCGCTTAATACTTTAGTTGTAAAAAAACGTAAAAGCTACAGATTACCACCGATAATGAGCAAAAGCACGGTTCGCTTCTGCCATTCTGTGGATATCTTCTTTTTTCTTGATGGCGGTACCGGTATTTCCGGCCGCATCCATCAACTCTGCCGCGAGGCGCTCAATCATTGTCCGTTCGCCCCTTGCACGTGCGGCATTTACAATCCAACGCAGACTCAAGGTGAGCTGCCTTTTGGGGTTTACCTCAATGGGTACCTGGTAGGTTGCCCCTCCTACCCTTCTGGATTTGGTTTCAACCTGCGGCTTGACATTGTCCACCGCCTGTTTGAACAGTTTCAGGGGGTCATCACCGGTTTTTTCTCCAATCCGCTCCAGTGCACCATAAAAAATCTTGGCAGAAGTGCTCTTCTTGCCATCCAGCATGACCTTGTTAATGAACTTGGTCACCAGCACACTGTTGTAGACAGGATCCGGGAGGACCGCCCGCTCCATTACTCCTCGTTTTTTCCTCGGCATACGCTATCTCCTCACTTCGAAGCTTTCGGTCTCTTGACACCGTATTTGGAACGGGAGTTTGTCCTTCCTTCCACTCCGACGGAATCCAGTGTACCACGAATCACATGGTACCGGACACCGGGGAGATCCTTCACACGGCCACCGCGAATCAGAACAACAGAGTGTTCCTGAAGCGTATGGCCGATGCCCGGAATGTAGGAAGTGACTTCAAACCCGTTCGTCAACCTCACACGAGCCACTTTCCGCAACGCCGAGTTGGGCTTTTTCGGGGTTGTGGTGTACACCCTGGTGCAAACCCCACGCCGTTGCGGACATCTTGTCAAAGCGGGAGACTTGGTTTTCGCTTTCATCTGTTTGCGTCCCCGCTTGATCAACTGGTTAATTGTCGGCAATGTTCCACTCCTTCTATGTTTTTATGCACAATTCCAGCACAAAGCCTGCCGATTTTAGCAAACTGCCTTATTCCTTGTCAACCGGCTTTTTCTCTTCAATCCCTAAATTCGCCCTCGCACGCTCGATTTCAAACCGCACAGGGTCTTCCTGGGGGATGGTTTCATCCTTTTCCAGTTTGAAATCGTGATAATCCGGGAATCCGGTTCCGGTGGGAATCAGCTTGCCCAGAATAACATTTTCTTTCAGGCCGTGGAGATGATCCACCTTTCCTTCCACGGCGGCTTCAGTCAGTACCCGGGTGGTTTCCTGGAATGACGCTGCGGAAATAAAACTACG
>JALTEW010000491.1 GCA_027073795.1 bacterium
CCCTTGAAAGATGCGGATCTGGGGCCCGTGATGTTTGCGAAAGGGAAATTGAAGCTATTGCCCGATAAGGTGAAGGACCTTCAATCTGTTAAGAAGCTGTTTGAGAATGTTAAGAAACTTGAGGAGTCACGCGCATGAAGTACGCATATTATCCAGGTTGTTCGTTAAAGTCTTCTGCGAAAGATTACGATCTTTCTTTCCGTGCCTGTTGTCAGTTTACAGGGGTGGAGCTTATAGAAATTCCAGACTGGATCTGTTGCGGGGCCTCGTCTGCCCATGCAACATCCCATCTTTTATCCATTGCCCTTCCGGCCAAGGCGCTGGTTCAGACAGAGGCCATGGGGCTTCATCAGGTCATTGCCCCCTGTATTGCCTGCCTGACCCGCCTGAAGGTTGCCAACATAGAGATGGCCAAAGATGAGGGGTTGAAAAAGGATGTAGAAACTGTTCTGGAAGCCTCTTATCAGGGAAAGGTGAGGGTCAGGAATGTTCTTGACGTCTTTTTGAATGACGTGGGGCTGGAGAGAATAAAACAGGCTGTGGTGACACCATTGAAGGGATTGAAAGTGGCATGTTATTATGGGTGCCTCTTGACACGGCCCCCGCACATTGCCCAGTTTGACGATGTGGAAAATCCCCACAGCATGGATGATTTGATGCGGGCAGTGGGGGCAGAGACAGTTGATTGGTCATTCAAAACTGATTGTTGCGGTGCGAGCATGAGCCTTACGGAAACAGATGCGGCACTTCGCCTGACGAATAAGATTCTTGAAGGTGCACGTGATGCCGGAGCAGACTGTGTGGCGGTTGCTTGCCAGCTTTGTCAGTCAAACCTTGATCTTCGGCAGAAGGATATAGGGAACAAGTATGGCACCTTTTACGACATGCCTATCCTTTATTTCAGCCAGTTGATGGGGCTGGCATTCGGGGCAACCACGAAGGATGTAGGCTTAGAAAAGGTCGTTGTTGATCCCTTCCCGGTTTTGGGTGCCATATAAATTTTCTTCACTGTTCCTTTACATCAGAGGGAGCCTCAGGCAGTTTTTCCTGTGGGGGGTGTAGTAGTGCCCACCCCATTATCTGTTGAGAGGAGTCTATTTTGGGCGTGTACGAGTCAAGGGCCTGAATTCAAACTGTTTGCCGCCCTCGATCTCAAAAAGGAGGCGTTCCTCCGTGTTTTCGATAATGCTACCCTGGAAGGTGTGGGTTGTTCCGCAGTCGTAGTAAAAAATCTGAGAAAGCCCCTTTTGCCCTGGGATTTCTGAGAGGCGCAGGTTAAACACCCTGCTTTTTCTCTGTGCCTCTCCGGCAGAGACAATTAGTTCATAAAAATGGGCATCTTTGATTTTCATAGGGGGTCCTCCTTTTAAAACAAAACCAATATACCATCTTATTTCTTATTGGAAAAGGGTAGTCAAGCAGAATCTTTTAAAAAGACATGATCGACAAGGTTGATAAGCGCCCAGAGAACGTCAGGGGAAAAAAAGAGGTGAATCGTGGCATTGACAAGGAGCGTGACCGTGGATGGAAGGGTTACATCACCTTCATAGAAGATATACCTGAAGGGCACCAGGGGAAGGCAGGGGATTTCAACTCCCTCGTCTCCGGTCGGGATGAAAGTCCCGTCCAGGCGCTTCAAGGTAGCTATAAATTCCGGGTGTCGGGAATTCCAGCACCTGAGAATGGCATCTGTTTTTGGGGGATGTGAGCCGTTGCTGAAGAAGGTTCTTCCCCCTGGAAGCTCCATAGGGGAAATCCATCTCTTACTCAGGTCGATGGGCTTAAGATTCACAAGATAGCTCAGGGCGATGAGTCCTTCCTGGAACGTGGGTTCATCAGATGTTTCTAACCAGGATAATTGACGGTTTTTAATCTGGATGAGAAAGGTTTTCCCTAAAAAGGGGAGGTGGATCGTATCGTTCTGTATCGCAATTTCTGATCCTTGTCTCATTAAAACCTGCATGTCCAGGCTTTGGGTTGCTTCCCACAAGGATGAGGGAAGGGTTTTCCAGTTTCCATAGGCAGGATTTTCATCGGGTGATAGAATTCCTCTCATCTCTCGTTTTTTAACATCATGAGTGGTCAGGGATCAAGATGAGGCAGGGATAGGATGTTTTAGCCCTTCACAGTTCACGCCTTACGATTTATGTGAATTTTATGCTTGACATTTGTGAAATTTTCTTATATTCATTTCATGAAATGAAAAATAGCAAGTCCCTGGTATCACAGGATGACCAAAAGCACCTTGAGATCCTAAGTCTCATCGAGAAAGATAACATGATTACACAGCAGGAGATTGCGGATCACCTGGGGGTGGCCATTGGGCTTGTTAATTCCTTTGTCAAGCGAATGGTGCGGAGGGGATACATCCGCATCAGGCGTGTGCCCAAACGTCGATATCTCTATATGCTGACCCCAAAGGGCGTGGCCGAAAAAGGGCGCCTGACGGTACGTTTTATTCAAGATTCTTTGAAATTGTACCGAGATTATAGAGTGAAATGCAAAGAGATTTTCAGAAAGCTTGTAAGTGATGGCGTGTGCAGAGTCTATCTCGTGGGAACGGGAGATCTGGCTGAGATTGCCTTCTTATCACTGCAGGAGATCGGAATCGAGATATTGGGTGTGTATGATACAGATCAGGGAAAGGCCGGGAAGAAGTTCTTTGGGGAACACATCCAGCCCATACAAAATCTCCCTGACGATGGGGTTGTCATCATAGCAGATCTTCTTTATCCCGGGAGTGGGGAAGATTCAAATCAAGGCCGGTGGATTGACTTGAGGAAATAAAATGGAACCCCATGACCTCGAAAGGCGCCGTTGGTATCTTCTTAAAACGAAACCCAGAAGTGAGGAAAAGGTTTTGCGTTTTCTGAGTTTTGCCCAGTATTGCTATCTGTTCCCAACGTTCTGGAAAACGACTTTGTTTGGCAAAAAAAGGGAGAAAAGGCCCCTTTTCCCAGGGTATGTCTTTGTCTATGTCAAGCTTAAGGAGGCTTACCATAACCTTCGTTACACGCGGGGGGTTTCAGGGTTTGTAAGGTTTGGAGGATTACCCCTTCCAATTCCCGGGGAAATTATAGAAACAATCAAGGCAAGAATCCGCGAAGATGGAACGGTGAGAATGATTTCAAAACCCCTTCAGAAAGGGGATGCAATCGTGATTACAGATGGACCATTTGCGGGATTTGAAGGGGTTTTTATCGAGTCGCTGAACGATGGGGAGCGAATTGCGCTTCTTATCCAGGGGTTGAACGGCGCTCGGGTGGAGGTCAGCAGGCTGTTTATCTCCACCGTAAGGTAACTTGGCGGAACGTAAATTTATAGAGGCAACTTGGCTGGAAAGTAAAACCTTCCGGGAGGGCGGTAGCTTGTCTTTTTTATCGGGGGCATGAAATGGTTTCAGTGGCTGTGATTGGAGGGGGATACTGGGGAAAGAATCTAATACGGAATTTTGCCGCTTTGGGCTCTCTCAAAGTTGTTTGCGACACGGATGTCGGTGTCCGGAAGCAGCATGAAGAAAGGTATCACGTACAGGGAGTTGGAGGTGTTGGAGACCTTCTGAAGATAGGTGATATTAAGGCCTGGGTCGTGGCAACGCCGGCCGCGACGCATTATGCGGTGGCGAAAACTGCCATTACCGCGGGAAAGTCGGTGTTTGTGGAAAAACCCCTTGCATTAACGGTTTCCGAAGCGGAGGATTTGATTCATCTTGCCCGTGAAAAGGGGGTGGTGCTGATGGTGGGGCACCTTCTTCAGTATCATCCCGCTGTGATTGAGTTGAAGCGGCTGATAGATGAGGGTGAACTGGGAAGGATTCGATGTATCTATTCCAACCGCTTGAACATGGGCAAAATTCGAACGGAAGAAAACATCCTGTGGAGTTTTGCCCCCCATGACATCTCGGTTATGCTTGCATTGCTGGAGGATCTTCCAAAAAGTATCATCGCCTCCGGAGGGGCCTATCTCCAGCCGGATGTGGCGGACGTAACCCTTACGGCCTTTGAGTTTTCCGGAGGCATTCGGGGGCATATCTTTGTTTCTTGGCTTCATCCCTTCAAAGAACAGAAGTTAGTGGTGATCGGGGATCAGAAGATGGCTGTGTTCGATGATATCTCACCTGAAAAACTCAAGCTGTATCCCCACAGTGTTTTGTGGCGCCATCAGGTTCCGCAGGCGCAGAAGGCGGAACCCATCGTGGTTTCAGTTCCAGATGAAGAACCCCTCAGAGTTGAATGCCGGCACTTTCTTGAATGTGTGGAACATGGACGCACCCCAAAGACAGATGGTGAAGAGGGGTTACGGGTCCTGAGGGTTCTGGAGGCCTGCCAGAGATCGCTTGACAGGGGTAGTGAGAAGATTCTGTTTCAGAAAAGCCAGAAGGTTAAAGATGTATCCTCCGGGTTTATCCATCCCACGGCGCATGTGGATGAAGATGTGACCATTGGCACGGGGACACGCATCTGGCGTTTTTCCCACATCCTTTCGGGTTCCCAGATAGGCAAAAACTGTCGCATTGGCCAGAATGTGGTGATTGGTCCCAGTGTCCGCATCGGAAATAACGTTAAGATACAGAACAATGTGTCGGTCTATGACGGGGTGACCCTCGAAGATGATGTCTTTTGCGGTCCTTCGATGGTTTTTACCAATGTCATTAACCCGAGAAGCGAAATACCGAGGATGCACGAAAGACGCGAGACCCTTGTTAAAAAAGGAGCAACGCTGGGGGCGAACTGTACGATTGTCTGTGGCCATACCATTGGCCGCTATGCCTTTATTGGAGCCGGGGCGGTGGTCACAAAGGACGTGCCGGATTACGCGTTAATTCTTGGAAATCCAGGGAGGGTTACGGGCTGGGTGTGCCGGTGCGGCATCCGGCTTCAGAATCAGGAAGAGGATAAGTGGACATGTCCTGAGTGTGGCAAGATATATGAGGAAAATGGTGAAGGGATTGTTGAAGTTAGGCCTTCAAATGCCCATGGATAAAAAATTATCTTGATTGTCCATGGTGCTGAAAATGCCCTGATTGTTGCCGGAA
>JALTEW010000492.1 GCA_027073795.1 bacterium
TAGAGGAAAATGAGGATCAAAGACCTCTCACGGTCCAGAAGGAAAAATTGAGAATCATGCTTAACTTGACCGAGACGGCATTCAAGAGGGTGGAAGAGGGACTCTATTCCAAGAGTGTCATTAAACATGGGCTCGATATCTTTGTGAGCGAAGTCTTGTTTTCTCCAACGGGGAAAACTCAAAGGATTGTAGACACCTTTAAGGCTAAATACGGAAGGAGACCGCCGGGATTTTTGGTCATCGGACCTACAAAGAAGTGTAACCTCCATTGCAAAGGCTGCTACGCCTCTTCACATTCAAAAACAGCAGAAACCATTCCCTTTTCGATTCTGGACAGGATCATAACCGAAAAAACAGAATTGTGGGGGTCGCACTACACTACCTGGGTTGGCGGGGAACCCACGGTGTACCAGAGTGAAGGAAAGGACATTCTCGATATTGCCGAACGTCACCAGGATAACATGTTCCTGATGTATACCAATGGAACCCTGATCGATAAGGCCATGGCCAAAAGGATGGGGGAATTGGGAAATGTTGTCCCCCAGGTGTCAGTGGAGGGTTATGAAAAGGAGACGGATGCGAGAAGGGGCAAGGGGGTTTTTAAAAAGGTTCTCAGGGCGTTTGAAAACATGAGGGAAGAAGGGGTTCCCTTTGGGATTGCGATTACACCCATGAGGCACAACGTTGAACTGCTTTCCAGTGATGAGTTTATAGATTTTTATTTCAACCAACAAAAAATCACCCTGGCGTGGGTATTTCAGTACATGCCCATCGGTAGGGGGTACAGCCTGGATTTGATGATTACACCGGAGCAGCGTTTGAGGCTCCTGGACAGGGAACGGGAGATTCTTTGGGAAAAGAAGCTTTTCTATGTGGATTTTTGGAATAGCGGTCCCATTGGGTCCGGTTGTATTGCCGCGGGAAGACCCGATGGCTATTTATATATTGATTGGAATGGCGCGGTCATGCCGTGTCCCTATTACCAATTTTCCCCCGTGAACATCTTTGATGTCTATAAAAATGGGGGCAACCTGAATGATGTCTATGCGCAACCCTTCTTCGAGGCAATAAGGGACTGGCAGGACAAATATGCCTATAGAAGGGTAGGAGATGAGACGGGAAACTGGCTTCGCCCATGCCCTATCAGGGACCACCACGAGATAGCTTTGGAAACAATTAAAAAATACGGTGCAAAACCGGAAGATGATTCGACGGAGAAGTGGCTTCATGATGAAAAATTGCATCAGGGCTTGATAGAATTTGATAAACAGATTGAGGAATTGCTGGACCCCTATTGGGAAAAGATCTATCTGAAAGGGGAAAAACCGGATCCCGATCCCCGACTTCCTTTCACCTCTTCAACGGTTCCTGAACTAAAAGTGAGCTTCAACAAGTAGTTTCCTGCTTCCAGGATAGTTATCTGGAAAGGCGCACAAATGTGGCTTTATCTATCCTCCCAGAAGCAGTGAGCCGGGTTGTGTTGAGATGAATTCCAAGGAGGGGTGAGTAATGATTATGGATAAACCGGGCAACAAATGGAGTGTCCTTGACTTTATCAGAATAGGATACGAGGGGATGCCTGCAGCTTCTCTTGGGGGGATTGATGTTACCTATAAGTGCAACCTCAGATGTCGTCATTGTTATTTCTTGAAACAGAACTATCATGAGGAATTGTCCATAGAGGAGTGGATCGCGAAATTCGAAAGGATGAAAAATGAGGGGTTCCCATTCATGATCTGCGGCTGGATCGGAGGGGAGCCCCTTCTTAGAAAGGAACTCATAGAAGAGGGGAGGAAATATTTCAAGTCGAATGTGGTTTTTACCAACGGAACAATTGAATTACCCTATTGGCCCGATGTGGCATTTTCCGTTTCAGTTCACGGGACAGCAAAATACCATTCACAGATAACCGGAGTCGATGCAGCCACCTACCAAAAAATCAAGAGAAATGCGGATAGGGATGATCTCGATGTCGTCATCGCTTTTTGTGTTACACGGCTCAATTATATGTGTATAGATGACATGCTGGAGGAATGGAGCAAGACGGCTGTCAAGGGTATTGTTTTCGAATTCTATACCCCCATGAAGGGGGAAAATAACGAATTGTGGTTAAACTGGGAGGAACGGGACAAGGTCATTGACCACCTGATGTCTCTCAGAAAAGAATATGGGGACTTTATCTGGATTTCTGATCGTATCTATCGATTAATGAAGTCCGATAAGGCCCGACAGATTACAGAGAACTGCCCCTTCCCACAGATCGGTTTCAGTTTTGATCCCATGGGGAACCCCAAAACCCCATGTCAGTTAGGACCTCTCGCCGATTGTTCCAGATGCGGCTGTATTCTGCCGTATTTTTCCATGCTCCTGACACACAGACGTCTCTTGATCCCAGAATTTGCAGTCTCTGTTACTAAGAGGGCACTCCACACCGTGACACAACACATGCACAGGCCCAGGCCCTTGCATTTGCACGAAGCATAACTACCTATTTTTATCATTTGCGGCGTTGCTACAAAAAAACTGGAAGACACGGAAATGAAAGTGCACGTCTTTAGCTAAATTCAGTGTCTCATCCTACAAGTTAAATCCTGTTTATCCTGTCTAACATTTCTTCTCTGCCTCTTTCATAAGTCTCTTCCAGTTGGCATTCACATTCCGCTGAATCTGCACTTTTTCCTCATCGCTTATCAGATAAAAACGGCCCTGACTTTCGAGGTATTTTGTGACAGGAACTTTTTTAGGGGGTATGTAATTGATGGTCAGCCTGGAACCGTTTTCTACTTCATAAAGGGGAAAGATATGCGTCAGGGTTGCCAGTCTTGCTACCTCGATCGACTCAGACGAAGGGATCCGCCACCCTGTAGGGCAGGGAGACAGGATATGAATAAATTTCATCCCCTTGATAGAGGCCGCCTTTTTGGCTTTTCTGAACAAATCATCAGGGAACGCCACATTTGCGGTAGCGGTATAGGGAACGCCATGGGCCGCCATGATACGCACAATATCCTTTTTCGGGCGATCCTCCAGACCCCCCTTCGGAGTGGTGGTTGTCCATGACCCTATGGGAGTCGCCGAGGAACGCTGGATTCCCGTGTTCATATAGGCCTCATTGTCATAGCAGCAATAGATTATATCATCATTTCGCTCCGCCGCGCCGGAAAGTGCCTGGAAACCGATATCAAAGGTTCCGCCATCCCCCGCCCATGCCAGGACATTCACGCCTTTTTCCCCCTGGATGTCGAGCGCGGCTCGCACCCCTGTAGCAGCGGCAGCTGCCGTCTCAAAGGCGGTATGAATCAACGGAACATCCAGGCAGGTGGAGGGAAACAGGCCGGCGATAATCGACCAGCAGCAGGCGGGAATAACCACCACAGTTTTCTTCCCAAGGGCTTTGAGGACATACCGCATGGCAATCGTCGCCCCGCACCCCTGGCAAGCGAGATGCCCTGGATACAAGAATTCTTTTTGTTCCTCTATGACATAGGTCGGTTCAATCATAATCTGACCCCCTTGAATATCGTCGTGGAAAGGGGAACATCGGCACCAAGGGCATCAAAAAACATGGATTCTATCAGGTCAGGCGTAATGTCCCGTCCCCCAAGGCCGGCAACAAATCCCCAGACTGGGCGGGAATCCTCTTTCAAGGCAGCACGCACCTCATAAGCGAAAATACCCCCCGTCCCAGGAGAAAGGTCCCTGTCCAGCACAAGGATCTTTTTCGCGGGCTTTAGGGCTTTTCTGAGTTGTCCCCCAGGAAACGGCCGGAACATCTTCAGCTTAATACGGCCCGCCTTGATCCCTTTTTTCCTCAGGCCATCCACCACCATTTGGGTCGGACCGGCGAGAGACCCCGCAGCAATCATGACAAGTTCGGCATCTTCACACCGGTAAGGCTCGAGTATTCCATACTTGCGCCCCACCTGGGTCTCATATTCGTTTTCAATCTTTTCAAATTCCCCGAAAACCCTTCCGTAGGTATCGTGTAGCTTTATTCGAAATTCCATGTGAAAATCCGGGTTGGTCACACTACCAAACGCCCGTGCTTTCCCCACCTCCAGGGCCTCCGGATTATTCAGAGGTGGTAGAAAAGCGTCAATAAGCTTCTGATCCGGGATGTCCACCGGCTCATAGGTATGAGATAGAATAAAGGCATCATAGATAACCATGACGGGAATCTTGAGGCTCTCAGATAGTTTAAAGGCCTGGATGACCGTATCCAGAATCTCCTGGTTGCTCGCACAGTAGAGCTGTATCCACCCTGTATCTCGCTGAGACAGGGTATCGGTCTGTTCATTCCAGATGTTCCATCCCGGGGCAATGGCCCGGTTGACCGCAACCATCACAATAGGCAAACGCCCCCCCGAGGCCCAGTGAAGCAGCTCATGCATCAGGAGAAGCCCGTGAGAGCTCGTTGCCGTAAAGGTCCTCACACCCATGACAGAGGCGGCGATGCAACAGGCCAGTGCGGAATGCTCCGACTCCACTTTTATGAATTTTGCTTTAAGCTCTCCCCGCGCCACCATAGCGGATAATTCCTCCACCACATGGGTCTGGGGTGTAATGGGGTAAGCCGAGATAACCTGGGCACGGGACAGGCGTACCCCATGGGACGCCGCAAAATTTCCCATCAATACCTTCTTCATATGTTTTCCTCCACCATGATGATGGCCCCACGGGGACATTCGCGGGCACAGATACCGCACCCTTTACAGTGATCCAGATCAACTTCGTATCCTTCCCCGTCATCCGACCGGGTAATGGCCACATCCGGGCAAAAAATCAGGCAGTTATCGCACATCACGCAATCCCCGCAGTGAAAACATCGAGACGCCTCTTTAAGCGCCTGCGGGCTGGCCAAGACTTTCACAATCTCACCAAATCCGGTTTTTCGCTGATTTAATGGCAGGTGTCGCACCTTAGACCGCTTTGCATCTGGAAAGTAAAAGTCGTTAATCTCTTCAAAGGGAACGGCGTCGCCTTCCGGAATCTCATAACCTTCCAGATAGGCCCGCATGGATATTCCTCCGCTACCGGGGATCTCTATTTTCCGGAAATCCACCTTTTTAGATTGCAAAAAGGCATCGATAGACACTGCCGCGCGTTTCCCCCATCCAATCGCATAGGCTACCGTTCTCTGGGAACCGATGACATCCCCCGCCACAAAGATATTCTGCCTGTCTGTTTCACAAAGGCTTGCCCCAGGTTTTGCCTCTACATCCCAGGGAAGGTCCGCTGGTTTCTCTCCAGTCGCGAGAATAACCGTACTCGCATCTATCGTGAAGGTATCATGGGGATCAATCATTACCTTGCGCCTTCCTGATGCATCCAGTTTCCCCGGCCTCGTGCGTGCAAACCCCACACCCACCACACGACCGTCAGCGTCCCGCTTGACACTTTGAGGGGCGGACAGAAATGTAAAACCAACACCTTCCTCGATAGCTGCCTCTACTTCTTCCTCAAAGGCGGGCATGTCCTCGCGCGCCCGTCGATATGCCACGGTAACCTCCGCCCCAATTCTGAGGGCACACCGTGCCACATCAATGGCCGCATTACCACCGCCAATGACCAGAATCTTCCCTTTGAGGGATATCATTCCTCCCTCGTTCACCTTCTTGAGAAACTCAAGGGCCTGCCAGACACCTTCTCCTGCCTGATGCACAAGTCTTGGGTTCTGAAACTTCTGGGCGCCCACCGCCAGAAGGGCAGCGTCAAACCCGCTTTCTCCAAACTCTTTTTCTGTTAAGGCCTTACTGGTTACAAACGCGATTCCCATCGCACGAAGGTTATTTATTTCTTGGTCCAAGACATTCTTTGGTAATCGGTACGAGGGAATCCCGTAACGTAACAGCCCCCCTAGTTCGCGTTCTTTTTCAAATACCGTCACCGCGTATCCCATCCGTCTCAGGTGATAGGCAGCCGTTAGCCCAGTGGGCCCTGACCCTAAAACCGCCACGGATTTTCCGTTTTCCTCGTCCGGCATTTTTGGTTTCCACGTTCCGTGATCCGCCACCCAGCGTTCAAGTTGATGAATCGCGACCGGCTGGTCCAGAAAGCCACGGTTGCAGGAGCCCTCACAGGGATGAAAGCATACCCTTCCACAAATTCCCGGGAAGGGGTTTTCTTCCCTTATAACGGAAAGAGCACCATTAACATTCCCCTCTTCAATCCTTCGGATGAAGGTCTCGATGGGATTTCCGGCTGGACACCCCAACAAACAGGGCGACAGGCGCGTCACGTGAATGGGCCGGACACTTCGCCACGTTCCGGTTGGATTCCATAAGGTTGTGCCCCGGGTGACGGGCGAATCGGGAAGTTCCTCTATCGAATGAAACTGGACCAATTTCCCAAGCATTTTTACCCCTCGTCTCTTACAAGCTCTTTTAATTTATCCTTCTACGAGATTGAGCCACCTCACTCAACAAGGTTGTATGCCTCTTCAGCGGCCGCCAGATTTCGCTTAACCTTAACGGGACTCTCCTCCTTGACCGCCTCCAAAACGGCAGGTAGACCCACCAGGCCGCTCGCCTTCGCAAATGCCCCCAGAACGGCTGTATTCACAATCGGGTTTTCTTTGCTTCCCAAACCATGCTTGATAGCTATTTCACTTGCATTCACCACATGTATATTGTAATCCTTAAGCGACGGGAAATCAGGCGGTTGAAGTTTGGTATTAATTAACACAAAGCCCCCTTTCTCCAATCCCTGCGTCACATCCACCCGCTTCATGAGAGAGGGATCCAGTACCACGACGTGGGTCGGGGTATAGATATTGTGGTGGTACAGAACGGGCTTGTCATCCACCCGAATAAACGCCGCGACTGGAGCGCCTCTCCTCTCGGCACCGTACGTGGGAAAGGATTGGACACCCTTTCCTTCCTTGAAAAACGCGACTGCCAGCATTTTTGAAGCAACCACGGATCCCTGTCCGCCCCTTCCATGAAACCGTATTTCAAGCATTGTTCTGCCCTCTCTTTCCCCCGTCAGGGAGAATAAACCACAACCAGCGCCCTTGGTGGTTTGTCTCCAAGCCCTCGATACCCGTGAGAAAGCCCGGAATCAAAGTAGATACTATCCCCCTTCTCAAGAATGATGGTTTCCTCATTTGTAAAAAACTCAAGTTTCCCCTCTAAAAGGTGCAAAAATTCCTCCCCCTTGTGCTGTTGCATGGGAACCTCCGCCCTTTCCCTAATGTCAAACTTCACGATAAAGGGCTCCATGTGTTTGTCATCCTTCTTGAAAGCGAGAAGCTCATAGGAATATCCCGCATCTTTGCCTTCTATAAGCATAGACTCCCTGGAGGAAGAGACTTCATGATGTCGAACCACCGTAACCTTCTGGGGGAAGGCCTCATCTGAAAAGAAATGGCTGATTTCAACCTTCAGGGCCGAGGCAATGCGCAGCAGCGTCGCGATAGGGGGAGACACCTGCTCATTTTCAACCCTGGATATCAGGGCCTTGGAAAGCCCCGTGCGTTTCGATACATCCTCCAGCGTCAGCCTCTTGGATTGCCGGATCGCACGAATTTTTCTGCCAATCGCCAACGCCTTCAGTTTTTTCTTTATTTCTTCCATCGTCTCCCTTCTTTTTTACTTCTGCTAAATCTATATTTAATTTAAATAAATTTATTTGTCAAGAGTTTTTCTTCCGCTTTTCACCCGTGTTTACACGGGAAGGCAAGATTACAAAACATACGAATCGAAATGAGCAACTTGCCCTGACCGATTTTACCCTTCTCATACAAAACCGCTTTTCTTTGTCTCTTGACTTTTTTACAAGCTCTGCCTATACATGACGATATATTCTGAACGCGGGGGCTTTGACCGAACAAGAGGGGAGTTTATTGAAACAACTGTTTGGATATACTAGAAAAAATTTTTTCTATTCTCCCTGCCAAGGAGGAGACATGCGGAAACGTGCCAATGGTTTTACTTCCCTGTTTATAGCTGTTCTTTTGGTTTTATTCCTTTGCGCACCCTCCAAACTACCGGCAGCGGAAATAACTCCTGCAGCCCCACCGGACAAACTGAGCCTTTCTCAGGCTATTGCCGTTGCCTTGGAACAGAATTTGGAGGTTAAGGCCATCAGGGCAAAGTTTCGGTCCTCCATGGCTCAAAAATTGATGGCAACGTCCGGGTTTTTCCCAAGAATAAATCTTTCCGAGGTTTACTCGCGAAGCAACAACCCTGTTTATTTCTTTGGAATGCGCCTGAATCAGGGAAAGTTTGTCATGTCGGATATGCAGATCGATCGGTTGAATGACCCCCCGACCCTCAACAATTTTCTGACACGGTTCCAGATTGTACAGCCAATCTTTAATGGGGGCGACGTCTGGGTTGGACATCAACAGGCAAAATTAATGGTCAAAAGCACGGGGGAGGAAAAGGCACAGAAAGAAAAGGCTGTCATCCTGTCGGTTATCGAAGCCTATGATGGCGTTTTGCTGGCCAAGGCATTTCTTGCTGTTATCCAGGATGCCGTCAGAACAGCTCGGGAACATGTCAAGATAGCAGAGTCGATGTACAAGGAAGGGTTGGTGGTCAAATCTGACCTGCTCAGTGCACGCGTCTATCTTCTCAGTCTTCAGGAAGAAGAAATCCGCGCTAAAAATATGGTTACCCTTGCCATAACTGCCCTCAATGATGCTATAGGATATCCCCTTCACTGGAATTATGAATTGACAGGCAATATGGTAGGGGGTTCCCCTCCCACGTACCCTGTTGAGTCCTTCTGGAGCAAGGCTCTTGCAAGCAGAAACGATTTGAAGAGCCTTAAATTCAAAGAAGAGGTGGCCTTAAAGGAAATAAAAAAGTCCAAACTTCATTTCCTCCCCTCTCTGAACCTCATGGGAAACTGGGATAATTACGATAAAAACTTCGGCCAGGATGGGGGAAAGGACTGGTCATTAATGGTCGTTGCAAACCTGAATCTCTTTGGCGGTGGATATGATAAAGCCAAATATGACAAAGCAAAGGCAGATTACGAGCGGATTCACTTCCTCAGGATGCGGATGGAAAGTGGCATTAAGCTCCAGGTTCGACAGGCCTATCTGAAAATAAAAACAGCCGCAAAACAGTTGAAGGTTGCTGAAACTGCCGTCAGCCAGGCCAAGGAATCGCTGAGAATCGTTAAAAACCGGTACAAGAACCGGTTGACAACTATGGTTGATGTTCTGGATCGGGAAGTTGCCCTGAAATCTGCCGAGGTTCGGTTAACACAGGCAAAATATAGCTATGAAACAGGTCTGGCGAGGCTAAAATTCGCCATCGGAAGCTTAAGCAAAGATTTTCCCGAAAAAAGGCGCCTTTCTGAATAATGGCAGTAACCTTCTAAGGATAGTCGCTCAAAGGAGATGACGATGAAAAAAGGATTAGGAATGGCATTGATCCTACTTTTACTGCTGGGAGTTGGATGTAACAAATCTCCCGAAGAGAAAAAAGTTGAACGTCCAACCATCCAGGTCAAAAAAACATTCATGGTTCGATTATCGAGAGTCCGTCCCCCTTACGAAGCTACGGGAACCGTAAGGTCAGAAAAAACGGTCATGGTCTCTCCCAAGGTCATGGGTTACATTCAAGCTATCTATGTCAAGGAAGGGGACAGGGTAAAAAAAGGGCAGCGTCTCGTAACGATTTCCAGCCCGGAAATCAACGCCAAGGTCAAGATGGCGGAAGCAGGTTTAAAAGCGGCACAGCAGGCCAGTGTTGAGGTTAAGGCACACCTTAAGGAGGCAGAAGATGGGCTTGAGGCCGCCGAGGCAGCGTATCATCTGGCGAAAGTCACGTATCGTCGTTTCAAAAACCTGATTAAAACAGAATCTGTCTCGCGACAGGAATTCGATGTGGTTGAAATGAAATACAAGGCAGCCAAGGCAGGGCTGAAACGCGCGAGGGCAATGATTAACGTCGTCAAGGCCAAGGAAGCGCAGGTATCCTCCCAGATAAAGGCAGCGAAGGCTCAGGTCGCCGAGGCAAGGTCCTATCTCAATTACACCATTGTCCGATCCCCTATTGGGGGGCGCGTGATCAACAAAATGATTGACTCGGGCAACCTGGTGGCACCGGGGCGGCCCATTCTTTCTCTCGCTGATGAAAAAGATTACCGCCTCTATGTATCCGTGGAGGAATCCCTCCATGCCTTCATCAAAGAGGGGGACCCAGTTACCGTCCAATTCACGTTTGGGACTCCCATACCGACGAAAATCACCCGGGTGATTCCGGATGTGGACCCTCGGACGCGCACGTTTACCGTGAAGGTAATGGTTCCACCGACCCTCACGGGCATTCGCCCAGGGATGTTCGGACGGGCCATCTTTTATCTTCCTGAGCAGGAAACGCTTCTCGTTCCCTACAAATCTGTTATCCAAAGGGGGCAATTAGAGATAGCCTATGTTGTCACACCCCAGAACCTTTGCCAGATGCGCCTCATTAAACTTGGGAAACGTTACGGTGACAAGATTGAGGTCCTCTCGGGATTGGAAGCAGGGGAAAAAATCATTGAAGAGGACGTCAGCAAGGCCATCGACGGAGCAAAGGTGAAAGAGGGATAGCTACACATCTGGCCCGTTTTGTTGTTTCATCAGCTTTTGATCTGTGAATAAATTTTTGTTGCACGCACAAAAATACCTCTACCTTTCCATGCCTTTTGTCTTCTACAACAGCGTCTTCATTGACAATAGCCGCCAAGTCCTATAGAAGTTGAAAAAAAGGAGGAGGAAAAAATGAAAAAGGTTTTGCTTGGGTTGTTAGTTGTCGGTTTGATTCTCAGCTTTAATTCTATAAGCTTCGCCGGAAAGACCCTAACCTGGACGGCTGGCGGTGTAGGGGGCGGTTGGTACATGATGGGTGGTGGATTGGCCCAGATCATCCAGCAGGCAACGGGGATCAAAATCAAGGTCATCCCGGGGGGAGGAACAAAAAATCCTGCCCTCATCAACCGGGGAGACTGTGAGATAGGATGGGGACTTCCCTTCATTAATAACGCTGCCTACAATGGGAAAGAGCCTTACCACGAAAAATTGAAGAATCTCAGGGCCCTGGCAGGAGGGATGAGTATGAACCATTTCCATTTTTACGTGGGCGCTAATACCCCCTTTAAAAGCATGGATGAAATCTTTGGTGAAAAGAGGGCTATACGTCTCGCCGTATCTCCCTCCGGCACATCTGACGAATGGGTCTTCAGAAAAGTCCTCGCTTATTATAAAACCAGCTACAAAGACCTGAAAAAAGCAGGGTTTAAATTTTTCCGAGGGAATTACAGCAGCCAGACGAATCAGTTCAAGGACAGAAACGTGGATGCTGTTTTTACCTTCCTTGCTGCGCCTGCGGCTGCGGTTACTGAAGCCTCCGTGGGGCGGAAGCTGAGGTTGATCCCTTTCCCGAAGGGGCTTTTGAAATACCTCTCACAGTTCGGCATCATCACAAAAACCATTAAGGCGGGAACCTATCCCAAGGCAGAAAATGCCAATCAGGATATCATCACAGCCGCTGCGGGAAGTGTCATTACCACCCATGCGCAGCTTCCTGAAGACATTGCATACAAAATTACAAAGGCCATTTTTGACAACATCGACAAGGTTCGCCAGATTCACGCCAGTCTCAGACCCTATAAACTCGAAGACGGCCCGAAGGGGACCGGGATTCCTCTTCACCCCGGCGCCATCAAATTTTTCAAGGAGAAAGGGGTCTTGAAATAAGTGACCCTGTGTGTGAAAAATTCAAAACAGGGGCATCTTTCGGGCATTTCCTGGGAGATGCCCTCTTTGTTTTTGACATATTCTCAAAAAGTCATGATGAGAAGGCAACAGAAAAAGCCTCAAATTCAAAGCGCACACATCTTCAGATTAAGGGCCTTTTGTCTGAGGGCGTGTTTAGGGTTTCCATCCTTTCCTTCAGTCTTCAGTCTGTTGCCTTCAACCTTTAAACCTTACGGATCCGCCACCTTTTAAGTCAATGGGAGTTCCTGAAATCTCAAGGCAAATCAAGGATTCTCAATGAGAACCCTTTCGGGATGGACGAAGTACTGCGTGATGGCATATGGGATTTTTGCCTCACTTTTCCACTTGTACACGTCCGGATATGGGACCCCGGAACCTAGGGTTATGCGCGGCATGCATCTTCTTCTGCTGCTTCCTATCGTTTTTATCATGTACCCCGCAACAAAAAAATCCCCCAAGCACCGTCCAAGCCTTTTCGACTTTGTTTTTGTTGCCATCTCCATTGCGGCAAGCGGGTATACCATCCTTAACGCTGAACTGTTGAACAACCGATTCATGGGCTTCGATCCCGTGACCTTGACACAGGTACTTCTGGGAAGTTTTTTAATCCTCGCCGTTGTCGAGGCCTGCCGTCGCGCCCTTTCAAAATGGATGGCTGTAACCATTGGGATCGTCTTCTTCTATATTTTTACCTGCCAATACTGGCCGGGTTTGTTCCATTTTAAGGGATACTCCTTCAGCCGTATCATTGAAATCATGTACCTGGATGGGGACGACGGAATGTTCGGCTTTCTCACCGGCATCTCTGCTGATATCCTTTATATCTACATCCTGTTTGCCGGCTTCATGATGGCAGCGGGCGTTGGGGATTTTCTCGTGGACTTCGCCATGTGGATCGCAGGCTGGGCAAAGGGAGGGTCTGCAAAGATTGCTGTGGTGTCCAGCGCCCTTTATGGTACCGTAAGTGGCAGCACCGTGGCAAACGTTTACGCTACAGGAAGTTTCACCATTCCCCTTATGAAAAAGAATGGCTTTACGGCCAAACAAAGCGCCGCTGTTGAAGCCATTGCAAGCACTGGCGGCCAGATTATGCCTCCTATCATGGGGGCCGGCTCCTTTATCATGTCCGAAGTTACGGGTATCCCCTACTTTAAAATCATCAAGGTTGCTGTCATTCCTGCACTTCTTTACTACCTTGGCGTTTTCAGCATGGTCCACCTCATTGCCCGAAAAAAAGAGATGGCCGCTATCAAGCAGAAAGATCGTCCAAAACTTCAACCTATTTTGAGAAGAAGCTATTATTTCCTCCCTTTTGTCGCCATCCTGTGCCTTCTGGGATATGGTTATTCACCCGCGAAATCCGCCTTTTACGTGATTCTCCTGACCCTTGCCCTGAGTTTTTTTGACAAAAAGACGTGGATGACCCAAAAGAAACTGATGGATTGCCTTTTTACATCCTCCGTAAATGCGGGGCTGATTGCCGCGGCCCTGGCCGGATCCGGGATGATCGTCGCCACATTGACCCAGACAGGCGCGGCGCTTGCCTTCGGGAATATCCTTGTCACCGCCTCGCATGGAAGTCTTCTCATTGTCATGGTTATGATCTTCATGGTGGTCAGTGTACTGGGAACCGGTATCCCTACAACGGCGGCCTACATTATTGCCGTAACGGTGGGTGCCGGGGCACTGAGATCTTTTGGTGTGGAACTTTTAGCCGCCCACCTCTTTGTATTCTACTACGCCGTTCTGGCAGACCTAACACCCCCGGATGCCGTTACTGCCTTTGCAGCCGCAAACCTCTCCGGTTCTGACATGATGGCGACCGGGGTAGAATCCTTCAAACTGGGCATCGCAGGTTTCCTGGTCCCCTTCGCCTTTGTCTTCAGAAGGGCCCTCCTTTTAGATGGCCCTTTACTCCAGTCTTTTATCGGGATTGCTTATACCTCTATTGGTATCGTTTGTCTGGCCGCCGCGGTCATTGGATTCGTAAAAAAACCCCTTTCACCCATGGTTCGCTTCCTGTTCCTTGGAAGTGCCGTGGTGCTGGTCTTTCCCACAAGGGGTCTCGAGATTGCCGGCGTTGCCACAGCGGTAATCCTTTTCTCTTGTGTGTTTTTCGGGGAGAAACTAATTTCCTTACCTTCAATCTTGAAGCTCAGAGACCGGAGAAAATTTTGGAAAAAATAGCGGATGTGGTTATTATCGGCGGGGGCATCATCGGAACCAGCATTGCCGCCTTTTTGTCAGAGAAAAGGGTTGGTTCTATCGTCTTATTGGAAAAAGGGCTTCTGGGGGAAGGTTCTACGAGCCGGTGCGCGGGTGGCATTCGCTGTCAGTTCACGACCCCCATCAACATCCAGTTTTCCCTCAAAAGCATCGAAATTTTCAGGAATTTTAAAGAAATATTCGGCATAGACCCCGAGTTTCACCAATCCGGATACCTTTTTCTTGCCACGACCCATGAGGAATCAGAAGGGCTCCGCGCCGGTGTCAAATTGCAGAGGTCATTTAAACTCAACGTGGAAAGCCTTTCTCGGAATGATATTAAGGAACGATGGCCCTTCATCCATACGGGAGATCTGTTAGGTGGCACGTTCTGCGCCCAGGACGGGTACGCAGGCCCGTACGAGGTCCTGCGGGGCTATGTTCAAAAGGCACGGGACAATGGCGTCCGGATTTACGAAAACAAGGAAGTCGTTGGCACCCTGACCCGAAGCGGAAGGGTCCAGGGAGTCAAACTTGCCAACGGTGGAACCATATCAACACCGATAGTCGTGGACGCGGCGGGACCCTATGCAGGTGTGGTGGCGGAAATGGCGGGGATTTCCCTTCCCATCCAGCCTTTAAAGCGACAGCTCTATACCACCCCACCCTTTGATAAGCTCCCCGAAGAAATTCCCCTGACCATCGACCTTCATGTAGGATGGTATATTCGAAGAGAAGGGAAAGGGCTGCTTATTTCAGGTCCGCAAAGCGAGGACTATGGATTTTCACTGAAAACAGACTTTGAGGGCCGCGAGTTTGCCGCAGTTCATGGAATGTATCGAATCCCTGTTTTAAGCCAGAGCACATTAGCCAGGGGATGGGCGGGGCTTTACGCCATCACCCCGGATAACCACGCCATCATTGGCATGCACCCCGATCTCGATGGTTTCATTATCGCCGGGGGGTTCAGCGGACACGGTTTTCAACACAGCCCCGCAACTGGAATTGTAATTTCTGAACTTATCAGTGAAGGCCAAACCTCTACACTAAAGGTTCACTCACTTTCCGCCGATAGGTTCATAAAAGGGAACCTTAATCGGGAGATATTGACGGCATTCAGAGACTAAAATTTTATTAAATTAAACAAAATTATGCAAATTTTTGCAGAATTATGGCTAATTTTTAGGAAATTTAATAAAAATACGCTTGACAAACGGGTTTTGTTTTGCTTAAGTAGCCTAAAGTGAGAAAAAATAGGGAGGTAAAAAATGATGAAAAGAAATTCATTTGTCGGCCTTTTAATCCTTGTTGTTTTTACCTTTTTGGTTTCTTCATGCGGAGGTGGCAGTTCTCCCGGCTCCCCCGGCACCAGCGGTGGGGGTGAAGCCGGTTCCTTGCTGACCGTTGAAGCGGTTTCTCCGTCAAATACCTTCTTAAGGACAAGCGATCTTACGTCAACAGAAACGGTTGATGTAACGATTGGCAATTATGACCTGCCCAATCGGACGGGAACAGCTTCTGCTATCACCTTCACCCAATACACCGTCGAATACAAGCCCCTTGAACCCGGATGCCCTTTTTTGGATAACCGCACCTACACCGGAACATGGTATGTAGGTGCTAATACAAATGCTACCTTTACCCTGCCTTTCTGGGATTACTACACCAAGCTTCAGTACCGGTATCCCAACGATTCCCATCTCTATCGCTACAACGTGGTATTCACCATGACGGGATACAATGTTTTTGGAAAGAAGGTTACGATTGTTTTTCAATTTAATGTAACAACCCAGAAGTAAGTCTCCTCCCTCCTTACCCCCTTATGCCCTGAGCCCCCGTTGCTGTAATGGGGGCTCTTTTTCTGAAGCCTTTTGCAGTTAGAACGCCTTTGCAACGGGGTTGGCTTTTCACGTTTGGCTGTGATATAAGCCTATCTAAAGAGGTTGTGGTTGAAAAACAGGGAGGAATAAAATAGACTTCTTCAGCACGATTGCCGTTCTGTCCACAGCTGTTCTGGGCGTCGCGGCCCTTGCCATGCTCATCGCAACCTTTTTCATGTGGCTTGGCGCCAAGATGGCAGGAGTAAAAAAGGCCACCTTCGGACGCTCCTTTCTCGCGGCCATGGGGTCCGCCTTTTTGACGTGGATCCTATCGCTGTCTCTCTCCTTCTTCCCACCTGTTGGTCCGCCCATTGGGTTTATCATTGGGTTGGTGGTGGTTATTTTTGTCATCATGGGTGCCTATGATACCACCTTTGGTAAGGCCCTGCTGGTCTGGCTTTTCCACCTTCTGGCAGAGGTTGCTGCTATCGCTATTGGCGTTTTCACCTTTGCCGGTGCCCTCATACGATTCGTTTAAGGGATAAAAATACCTGAAAAATTTACTGGTCAGCTTTCTTTTTCTGTCGTTCCACACCCTTTTCACAAATCTTTACACGGTCGAATTCGGAGAGCCGTTCTGTAAGGTCCTTTACGGTAGGCTCATCGTCCAGCCAGTGCCTGAGATTTCCCAGTAGGGTTGATGCATAAGGGCTTGAGGTTCCTTCAGCCAAAAAATAATTCACCCACAGCCCATCCTTGTTGAATCCAACCAGTCCTGCTTCATCCAGTATTCTCAAATGCTTGGATATGGTGGGTTGTGCCAGGCCTAATGCCGCCTGGATTTCACAAACACACATATCCCGATGTTGAAGCATCTTCAGGATTTTCACTCTGCTTGGGTCAGACAGTGCTTTCATCACCCTTATAAAGTCCTTTATCACCCGGCTTCTTTCTATCACTTTTCCATCCTTTCTATCTTTACTTGTTTGCCTTTACCGACACCCCATCCAGCCTTCTGTTATCTGGGTCTCTCGAACTCTACAACAGATTTTATCTTTCCTTCTCCCCCAATGGCAGGGGTTGTCAACAGGTCATTGTTAGCGATTTTCATTAACTCTTTTACTCTATAGAGATATTGTAATCTATCATGTGAAGTGATTTTTTTCAACCAAAAGATTTACAAGACCGTCCTATTTAAGTCTTTTTCCTGTCCCTCCCGCATACCGGACAATCCTCTCTCCGCTGAAAATCAATTAGGGCATACTCCATCACTTCGCCGTTGAAATAGAGCATACGGCCTGTTAAAAGCTTCCCCATACCTGCTAACAGCTTGAGGGTCTCCAGTGCCTGCAAAGAGGCGATGAAGCCTGCCGTAGGACCAAAAACGGGGATTGTCACCTTTTTCTCGCTCTCTTTCGGAAAAATGCATTCCAGACAGGGGGTCTGGCCCGGCAGAATGGTGGTTAGCTGACCCATCATCCCATAAACGCCACCATGAATGAGAGGAATTCTCATCTTATAACAGGCCTCGTTCAGGGTATACCGGGATGACATGTTATCAAGGCAGTCAACCACTACATCCACCTCTTTGAGCAAAACCTCGCAAGCTTCCGGAGTTATCTTTCCCTTGACGGGATAAACCTGAACCGAGGAATTCATCAACACAAGTTTTTCTCTCGCGGATTCAACTTTTTCAGCGTTGACATCTCCTTCAAAATGGAGCAGTTGCCGGTTCAGGTTTGATAACGACACCCTGTCCGAATCGACAAGTGTTATCCTGCCAACTCCTCCGGTCGTCAGGTACATCGCCACGGGTGAGCCCAGCCCCCCCACGCCGGCCACGAGTGCATGCGCATTTTTTAAGCGTTTCTGCCCCTTTTCGCCAAATAAAGGATAAAGAATCTGGCGATGATATCGTTCCCGGTCTTCTTCCGTTATTTCCATCTTGCTTCCCGATAACCTGTCATCCTTTTCTTTCCCCATATGTAATACAATTGACCCTGTTCATCAAGAAAGGGGTATTCTTGAAGTACATTGTAATAACCTATCTGCGTATTACAAACAGGCCGAGTAGAAATTGGATACTTACGATGCCTTCACGTTTGCCTTTCATGCCCTCCATGCTAAAATGCGATTTATGGAAGACGCCATACGGAAAGCAAGGGGCTTTCCAAAACTTCTTGCCATTGTGGGTCCCACGGCTACAGGAAAATCGGACCTTGCTATTTCCCTTGCAAAAATACTCAACGCGGAAATCATTAGCGCGGATTCCATGCAGGTTTACCGTTATATGGATATTGGAACAGCCAAACCTTCCAAGGATATCAGGGCTGTCATTCCCCACCACTTTATTGACATCCTTAACCCAGACGAATCTTTCAGCGCCGGGGAATTTGCCAGACAGACCCACAGGCTTATCAGTAAAAAAATCCGCGGGGGGATACCCCTCATCGTTGTGGGAGGTACAGGTCTTTATGTCAAGGCCCTTGAAAGGGGGCTGGTTGCATTACCCCCCGTCCCCGACGAGATTCATGCACGACTGTGGGAAGAATATATCAACACGGGATTACCCCACCTCTATGATAAACTGTGTAAGATCGATCCCGCCACGGCGTCGTCTGTTCATCCCAACGATCGCTTCCGAATTCTTCGCGCGCTGGGCGTATTTGAGACAACCGGGAAACCCCTTTCGTCGTTTCGGACCCATCATGGGTTCAGAGAAACAGCCGTTCATCTGCGGAAAATCGGGCTTACCTATCCCAGGGAAATCCTGTATAAACGGATTGAAACCCGCGTGGAGCAAATGATAGAAAACGGATGGATGGAAGAAGTAAAAACCCTTCTTGAAATGGGTTATAACGAAACGCTCAAACCTATGCAGGCCATTGGCTACAAGCAGTTGGTTTCGGTTATTAAGGGGACGTTGAAAATGAGAGATGCTGTTGAAGAGATTAAGAAAGAGACGAGGCATCTGGCCAAACGTCAGATCACCTGGTTCAATAAGGAAACCCCTCAACAGTGGATATCCCTGAGAGGAGAAAATCTGGAGGAAGAGGCGGAAATTCTGCTAACCTTTATCCAAAAGGGAGACAAGATATGGAACCCAAAAAAGGCGTAAATACTCAGGATCATTTCCTGAACAAGGTACGACGGGAAGAAACCTTTGTGCGTGTAACCCTCGCCAACGGTGAGGAGCTGGAGGGGGTTATCACCAGTTTCGATCCATACGCCCTCATCCTGAAAAATACAACGAGCACTCTGATCTATAAACATGCCATTGCAACCATCACCCCCTTCACCCAGCAACCCGATTTTGACACCTTCAGCGAAAAAACAAGCGGTACAGGTGAATGAATCAACCCCGACCCTTAAAAAACATCCTGGAGGCTATTCTGTTCACCATGGCGGAGCCCTTGTCACTTAAGACCCTTGCCAAGGCGTTTGAAGACCCCCCGGCAGAAAAGGAAATCGAGGCAGCCCTGATGGAGCTTAGGCAAGAGTTGCTGGTAGAAGGCAGGGCCTTTGAGCTTGTGGAGGTCGCCAACGGGTACCAGCTGCGCAGCAAAGTCGCCTATGCCCCCTGGATCAAGCGGCTTGTCTCACTTCGTGCCCCGCGCCTCAGTCGATCAGCACTTGAAACGCTTTCCATCATTGCCTATAAGCAGCCCATCACACGGGTTGAGATTGAGCAGATCAGGGGCGTGGACAGCTCTTCGGTTCTAAAAACCCTCTTGGACCGCCGAATAATTCGAGTTCTGGGGAAAAAGGATGTCCCAGGTCACCCCCTGGTGTATGGCACTTCAAAGCTCTTTCTCGAGGTCTTTGGCCTGAAAAACCTCTCACAACTCCCACCCATTGAAGAAAATGAGGCAGAATAAACAGGGGATTCCCCTCCTGAAATGGATTACTCAAAACACGCACCTTTCCAGACGAAAGGCCTTTCAAGCCATCGTCACAGGACAGGTCAAGGTTGACGGCGAGGCCGTTTCGGATACCGGATTTACCGTAACGCCCGCTCTCGGAAGAATCACCATTAAGGGTAAAGCTGTTAGAAAAACCCCCCCGCCACCGGTCTATATTCTACTCCACAAACCCAAGGGGGTTGTTACAAGCACGTCCGACCCCGAAGGGAGGACAACGGTTCTGGATCTGGTAAAAAAGATCAGAACGCCGGTCTTCCCCGTTGGAAGGCTGGATATCATGACCCAGGGTCTTCTTCTCCTGACCAATGACGGTTCTCTTGCCAATACCCTGATGCACCCACGGTTCTCAGTCCCAAGGACCTATCACGTCAAGGTAAAGGGGAAGGTTTCCCCGGAAGTCTTTGCCACCCTTCGTGGGGGGGCCCTCAAACTGGACAGAAAACCCATTCGTCCCGTGGACATTGAAGTCTTAAAATCACTTAAAAAAAATACGTGGCTGAAGGTAACCATCCGGGAGGGTCGCACACGCGAGGTGCGGCGGATGTTTGCCAGGTTTGATGTCCCAGTTCTCAATCTCATTCGTGTGGGTTTTGGTCCTCTCACGTTCAAAGGGCTGCAACCGGGACAGTGGCGCCTGTTGACAGAAAGGGAAATCCGGCAATTAAAACAGATCGAAAAAACGGGGGAATCATGACCGAAGACATTGAGAAAAAAAAGGCCATCATCGAAGAGAATAAAAAAATCAAGCGGCTCAGGTTCTGCGCAGACCTGACCTACGCCCTGATCGCCCAAGGAGATCCATCTATCGATGAAGCCTATCTGATCATCGAATCCCTGAAAAAGATCGCCTTAATCCTGTTTCCTGGGAAGGAATCGACCTTTAACCTGATTTACGGTTCCAGGTTCAGGCGGCTTCTGATGGAAAAATACCAACTGCATTAAGCTGAAAAAGCCTGCCTGCGTTACGAAAAACCCGGAAGTGATGGAGCCCAGCGGCCCAGAACCACTCTTTCCGAAAAGGGTGACAGAGCCTGACTCTTCCTTGACAGACTGTGAAATAATCGTTTAAAAAAGGGGGAAGTGAAAAATCCAAAGACATCCTATCTGCAACATAACAAAGACATCTTTTTAAAGGCACTTGCCGCCTTTTGGCACGACCGATGCCTGGATGTAGCCGCTATCTTGGCCTTTATGACCCTGTTTGCCATCGTTCCCCTGCTGGCTATTTCCATCTCGGTTCTGAGCCATCTCAACATTAAACAGACGGAATTCGCGGGGCTACTTCTCAGATATTTCTTCCCTCTTCAGAACTACCAGGAAATGATCACCAAGAACATCGCTGATTTTACCAAAAACGCGGTCTCTCTTGGCATCTTTGGCACCTTTATTCTTATTCTTCTTTCCTTTGAATTAATGTACACCATAGAAGATTCGCTGGACACCATCTGGAAGGTTCATCGAAGCCGCACGGCAGGAAAGCGCCTCATCATCTACTGGGCCAACCTGACAGTTTCCCCTATCCTCCTTGCGTTGTCCATTATCCTTTCCTCCAAGATTCGGCAAAAGGGATTTTTTGAAGTGATTTTCAATCTCGGGTTTGTCCAGAACCTCCAACATCTCTTACTCCCCTTCATTCTGGTCTTCTTTGTCTTTTTTCTTCTTTACAAACTCATTCCCAATGCCCGTGTGGGCAACCGACCCGCTATCCTCGGCTCTTTCGTCGGTGCTATTCTCTTCCAAATATCCAAAGGAATCTTCTCTTATTATGTCTATCACTATTCCATGTTCTTCAAGGTGTATGGAATCCTTGGAACCGGCTTCGTTTTTCTCGTTTGGGTTTATATCTCCTGGTGTATCATGCTTGGGGGCGCGGAAATTGCCGTGGCCATTCAATACTTTGATATCCCCTCCGAGGAGGTTTCCTCAAACCATGCCAGCCCCTTGACACAGCCCAGTCACGCCTTTTACCTTGCCATGGCTGTTCTTCTAACTATCTACCAGCATTATCACCAGGGGACCTATCCCATTACACGGGATGACCTTGCCAAACAAATTGGGGCACCCCTCAAAGCCATCCAGGAAATTCTGAACCGGCTCTGTTCCCGCCACATCCTGGGGACGAGCGAGGCCCGCGGTGGAAGCTACGTTTTTCACACGGCCCCTGAAAATATCCGCCTTAGTCAGGTTTACACCCTTTTTAACCCGGTAGGGGAAAAGCCACATCTTCTCAAACAGGTTCCTTACGAAAGGGCACTAAACACCTGGGTTAAAAAAATTAGAACCTTCCCTGAAAATGAATTACAAAAGGAAACCCTTGCGACCTTATCCATAAAAGAAGAGAAGCAAAATACCGATCCGCCAGAGGAAGATAAAACAGGACCAACGCAAAGCACGGGAGGCAGCGCGTAAAACCCAGGGGATACGGTAGTAGGTTCACTTACCTTAATCTTTTTTGTTTTTCCATAAAAACTACTGTTGAGGTTAAAGGACGGCACCTTCGTATCTGGAGTCATGTCTGGTTCAAGGAAGTCAATCCCTTAGCCTCGTCTTTAACTCTTCGCCTTTCAACCTCCGAACGCATCAAGCGCTCTACCTTTTTTAAGTCCTCTGGTGTGTCCACGCCAATACCTTCATAATCCACTTCAACAGTCAAGATAGGGATACCATTCTCCAGCGCCCGGAGTTGCTCAAGCTTTTCCGCCAGCTCCAAGGGGGAAGGGGAAAGTTTACAGAACTTAAATAGGGTTTCGCGGCGATAGGCATAGAGGCCGATATGGCGAAAAAGGGGTGTTCCGGTTAAGTTTATATCTTTTTCTTCCATCTGATAGGGGTAATTGGCAAAAACCCCATGATCCCGAATAAAAGGAATAGGCGCTCTCGAGAAATAAAGCGCGAAACCGCTTTTATCGCGGGTAACCTTGGCCATGGTGGGATCAAAGAGCTCTTCTGCTGATTTTACCCGGGTAACAGGGGTTGATATTTGGATGTCCGGTAACAGCAACAGAGGCTTGACAACCGCATCGATGATTAGGGGGTCCATCAAGGGCTCATCACCCTGGACGTTAACCACGATGTCAACATCAATCTTTGATGCAACCTCCGCCACCCGATCGGTCCCGGACGGATGGTCTGACCGGGTCATCATAACCTTCCCGCCCCACCCTTTGACCTCTCGCAGGATTCTTTCATCATCCGTCGCCACCCAAACGGCGTCGATGCTCTTCGCCTTCAAACAACGCTGATAGACATGCCAGATCATCGTGTGCCCACTGATGTGAGCCAGTGGCTTGCCAGGGAAACGGGTCGAAACGTAACGGGCGGGAATAACGGCAATATTCATCGTAATCTGATACCTTGCTACTTCACATCTTCTTGACAAGTTTCATTTGAATTGTTAACCTCCGACCAGTTTGAAGAACCCGCTATGATTAATAAAATAACATTAAATACGGTTGTTATCAATAAAAAGGAGGAACAAACTTGAAAATTGCCATTTCAGGAAAGGGTGGCGTAGGTAAAACCACTCTGGCCGGCGTGTTGGCCAGAACCCTTTCGGCACAAAGTGAAACCGTCCTCGCCATAGATGCGGATCCTGATTCCAACTTGGCTTCTGCCGTTGGCGTTCCACTGGATCTCCTAACAAACATTACACCCCTCGCGGAAATGACCCATTTCATTGAGGAGAGGACAGAGACAAAAAAGGGGGGATATGGGTCCATCTTCAAATTAAACCCAAAGGTAGACGACATCCCTGAAAAGTTTAGTATCGACTACAAGGGGGTTAAGCTCCTTATCTTGGGAAGTGTTCCACAGGGGGGTGGCGGCTGTTTCTGCCCGGAGAATGTTCTGCTCAAAAATCTCCTCAGCCATCTCTTCATTCAGAGAAATGAAACGGTTATCGTGGACATGGAAGCTGGCCTTGAACATCTGGGACGGGGCTCAACCAGCTACGTGGATGCCTTTATTGTGGTGGTTGAGCCAGGGATGAGAAGCATTCAGACAGCCCTTCAAATCAAAAAACTTGCCTCGGATCTGGGAATCAAGCGGGTTTTTGTCGTCGGAAACAAGGTCCAGGCGGATGAGGATCGTCAGGTCATTACTGAAAATCTGGACGATTTTCCCATTCTTGGGTTAATGGCTTACAATCCCAAAGTCTTGGAAGCTGATCGGAAAGGGGTATCCCCCTATGATATTGACGAACAGATAAAAGACGAGGTGGATACCATCCTTAAAAATCTGAGGAATCAATTTACCTCTTGATGGCAAAACGTTATGTGGATTATATGGACCTTTTGTTACTGGATTGCGTTAGTCATCTTTACCATTTTATTTTCCGTTGTGGCGTTGTTCGCTTCTTTTATGGACCCGAACGGAAATTCCGCACACCAGGTGGCGCGGATATGGGGTAAAACGCTTCTTCTGCTTTCCGGTGTCAAGGTTAAACTTATCGGAGAACTAAATTCCATAGAACCCCAAAAGCCTTACATCTTCATGGCAAACCATCAAAGCGCCTTCGACATTTTTGCTCTGTTGGCTGGCTTGCCCATTCCCTTTCGGTGGTTAGCAAAGGAGGAATTGTTCAAGATTCCTATTTTCGGGCCTTCCATGAGACGAGCCGGGTACATCCCCATTAATCGCGCCAACCCGAGGGATGCGATTAAAAGTATCAATAAAGCTGCTCAAAGGATTCGAGAGGGCATTTCAGTTGTTGTCTTTCCAGAAGGAACCCGCTCAGAAGATGGAAAGCTGTTGCCTTTCAAAAACGGGGGATTTGTCATCGCCATAAAATCTATGGCACTCATCGTGCCCACGGCGCTTATCGGGACGTTCGAAGTTAAACCGAGGAGGAGCTTCTGGGTGCATCCGAGAACTGTTTATATCTCCCTCGGCGCCCCCATAGAGACTAGGGGATACAAAATTAGGGACAAGGGTGAATTAAAAAACAAGGTTTTCAGTATCCTGTCCGCGTTACTTGCAGAAAAGCAATCGGAAGTTACAAACAATGATGCACTTGAAAAAGGTCATGGTTAGACGGCAGTGGAAAGCGCCCCAAACCTGTCTGCCGACAGGTAGGGTCAAAGCGTGCAGGTTTTAGGTGCGAAGTGTAAAGTGTCAGGTGTAAGTTATCTAAGCGCAAAGGTTGTTTTTAAAGGTTTTCGGCCTGGAGCTTACACGTCTTTCATCTTCTGCCTAATATGTTTGAAAGGAATAGATAACCTATGAGTGAAAGCAGGTATCCACCCGTTCGTCTTATCCCTCTTGGGGGCCTGGGAGAAATCGGGTGCAACATGATGGTCTTCGAAATCGGGGAGGATATATTCCTGATCGATGCGGGGCTTATGTTCCCGGAGGAATATATGCTGGGGATCGACTTTGTCATCCCTGACTTCAGCTATCTGAAAAGCAAAAAAGACAAAGTACGTGCCATTTTCCTGACTCACGGCCATGAGGATCACATCGGCGCCCTTCCCTTCCTTCTGCAGGAAATCAGCGTGCCGATCTATGGAACAGCTTTTACACTGGCCCTGGTAGAAAGAAAACTTCGGGAATACGAACTGGGTTCTCCGGTGCAGTTAAGAAAAATCAAGCCCCGGGATGTCCTGAATATAGGCGATGCGAAATTTGAATTCATTGGTGTCAATCACAGCATCGTCGAGGGGGTCGGTATTGCCATTGAAACACCCATCGGTACCATCATCCATACTGGTGATTTCAAGATTGACCAAACCCCGCTGGGAGATAATATGATAGACCTCAACCGCTTTGCTGATTACGGGGACAAGGGTGTCTTGCTCCTGTTGTCCGACAGTACCAACGCGGATTATGAGGGATTCAGTTTATCTGAGCGAACCGTCAAGAAGCGCCTCGAAAAAATCCTCTCTGACAGCACGGGGCGCGTGATCATCACGGTTTTTGCTTCCAACATCCGAAGGATGCAGGGAATTCTGGAAGCCTGTGATAAGCTGGGAAGAAAGGTAGCTCTTATTGGCCGAAGCATCGTGGACAATATCGAGAGCGCCAGCAGTCTTGGAATTCTCGATGTCCCCGATGACCTGCTTGTCGATGTCAGAGAGATTAAAGACCTCGATCCATCAAAGGTTACGATGATCACAACCGGCAGCCAGGGAGAACCCTATTCGGCCCTCTCTCTCATGGCGACCAACGCCCACAAATATATCCAAATCCAGCCAGGTGATACGGTTATTTTTTCATCCCGCTTCATTCCGGGAAATGAGCGCGCCATTACAAGAATCATCAATCAGCTCTACCGGAAGGGGGCCGAGGTCATTTATGAGCAGGTCAAAAATGTCCATACCTCCGGACATGCCTACCAGGAAGAATTGAAGATGATGCTGAATCTCGTCAAGCCGGATTTTTTCATGCCCGTGCATGGAGAGGTTCGCCTTCTAGCCAAACACATCAATTTGGCAAAGTCGATGGGGATGTCGAATGAGGCACTCATCCTCGCGGAAGACGGGGATATTATCAAGGTTACACCTGAAGGGATTACGAAGGAAGGAAGGGCCCCGGTTGGGAAGGTCTTCATCGATGGAAAAGGCGTGGGGGACGTAGGAACGCTGGTCCTGAGGGACAGGAAGCACCTCTCAGAGGACGGGCTGGTGGTTATCCTGAGTGTTCTGGACGGAGAAAACGGGGAGATGGTCAGCGAGCCCAACCTTATCAGCCGCGGCTTTATCTTTGAGGATTTTCACAAGGAGATGCTTCAGGAAGCCAAGAACCTTGTCAAGAAAACGATTATGGAGGCAAATTCGGAACGGCGTAAAGACTCCGGAGAACTACAAGGAGAAATCAGCAAGATACTGAAACGCTTTTTCAATACGCGCCTCAAGCGACGCCCCATGATTCTCCCCATTGTTCTTGAAATGTAGAGATTGCCATGGAAAAGAAAACGGTTATAAAGGAAATACTCGGGATTTTCTTTCTGGTTATGGCGGTCTTTGTGGGGATTAGCCTTATTACCTACTCACCTAGAGACCCTTCGCTGAACGTGGCGCGCCCCATTAGCGCACCTCCGATTCATAATCTTCTGGGATACAGCGGTTCCGTTATCTCGGATCTCGTGTTTCAGCTCTTTGGGATTTCGGGTTTTACCTTGCCTTTGCTTCTCCTTCTTGATGCCATTTTCTTTTTTTCTCCCCCCTCCCTCACAAAAGTTCTGGTAAAAAACATCTCACTTCTGCTTGTGGGTGTTTCCATTGGATTGCTCTTCAATATCTTTAGCCCGGGCCTGTCCTTCCTGGGGCACGCCATTCCATCGGCCGGTGTCATGGGAACCCTCGTTAATCGCGTCAGCACCCGTTACGTTGGAAAACTTGGTGCATTTCTCATTTATATCGCAGTCATCTGGGCAGGCCTGACACTTCTTATCAACCGCTCCATCACTGGAATTCTAAAACCTGTTTTTACCCTCCCCAGAAATTTGATTCTCAAGTTTAAAAACAGGGCAACCATCCAGAAGGAGAGAACGAAACGCCAGAAGGTTGTGGAAGAAAAGGGGAAAAAGCTGAAGTGGGAAGAAACGATACCTGAAATTTTCCTTGCCCCGAAGGAGGAAAAGAAACGCCTTCCCAAGCAGGAGCAGTTTACCTTCATGGAACAGCCGGAAGGTGCCAAAACGTTTGTTCTTCCCCCCCTATCCCTGCTCAAAGATCAGCCACGGTCCAGTATGAAGATCAATGAAGAGGTTCTCAAATTCAATTCCAAAATTCTCATCAACAAACTCAGTGATTATGGCGTCGAGGGAAAGATCGTTCAGGTCAACCCGGGCCCCATCATTACGGTCTATGAGTTTGAACCCGCCCCTGGCATCAAACTCAGCCGTATTGTCAACCTCAGTGATGACCTTGCCATGGCATTAAGCGCCATCAGTATCCGCATTGTCGCACCCATTCCAGGCAAATCCGTTGTGGGGATTGAAATCCCTAATCGGGACAGAAAAACCGTTCTCCTGCGGCCCATCCTGGAAGATGAAAGTTTTTCCTCACCCAAACTCAGGCTTCCGCTGGCGCTGGGAAAGGATATTTCCGGTTCACCTTATATCACCGATTTATCTCAGATGCCTCATCTCCTGGTAGCGGGTTCCACAGGATCGGGAAAAAGCGTTGCTCTGAACTGCATGATTCTGAGCCTCCTCTATCGCCTTACCCCCAAGGAGGTGCGATTTCTCATGATAGATCCCAAGATGCTTGAACTTTCCCTTTACGATGACATCCCCCACCTCATTATGCCCGTGGTCACAGACCCCAAAAGCGCTTCGAAATCACTGATGTGGCTCGTTGAAGAGATGGAAAGACGATATGCTTATCTGGCGGATTTTGGGGTAAGGAATATCCTTCAGTATCACGACCTTTTGAAAAGGAAAAAACCCCCAAAAAAATCCACCCTCGACATACCAGAAACGGATGAAGATGCTCCCGATTCCCTTCCCTATATCGTGGTAATCATCGATGAGCTGGCTGATTTGATGCTGACAGCCTCCAAGGATGTGGAAGGCTCCATTACACGCCTGGCGCAAATGGCCCGAGCTGTTGGTATTCACCTGATTCTCGCAACCCAGCGCCCTTCGGTAGATGTCCTGACGGGAATCATCAAGGCAAACTTCCCCGCCCGTATCTCCTTCAGGGTTGCCTCAAAAACGGATTCAAGGACCATTCTTGATTCCATGGGTGCGGAAAGCCTCCTGGGTCAGGGAGACATGCTCTTTCTTCCCCCCGGGACGTCACAGATGTTACGACTCCATGGGGCATATGTATCAGGTGAGGAAATCAGTAAAATTGTTCAATTCCTCAAGAAACAATTGCCACCTGAATACGTGGAACTTTCAAAAATTGAAGAGGCCGGAAGTTCCAGTACTCCTCAGGAGTCAGACAACGAATATGATGAAAAGTATGATGAGGCCGTCGCCTTCGTGACAGAAGTGGGGCATGCCTCCATCTCCATGGTTCAACGGCGGTTTCGCATCGGATACAATCGCGCAGCAAGAATCGTGGAAAAGATGGAAGAGGAAGGAATCGTGGCACCCTCGGATGGCGTCAAACCCCGAAAGGTCCTGGTTCCAAAAATCTACAAATGAAAGGGCTTCCATGAAAGAACTATTCAAACCTCCATCCCTTAGAGGTTGCTATTTTTCCTTTTTCCTGTTGTTTTTTTCGATTTCACCCCCGTTACTCTTCGCGCAGGCAGGCCAGGGAGGAAATGCATATTTAAAAAAGATTGAAAAGAGATATGGAGGCGTCCAATCCTTCAGGGCTAAATTCATCCAGACCTCCAAGGCACCAGGCGTTGTCAGGCGTGAGAAGGCAAGTGGGATTGTCTATCTGAGGAAGGATGGCAAATTCAGATGGGACTATGACGAGCCAGAGGTTGTCCTGATTATAAGCGACGGGAATACCCTGTGGATTTACCAACCTGAAGATAAGCAGGTCATGGTGGACAGGACCTTTAAAACCAAGATGAAGCGATTTCCCTATACCTTTCTGAAGGGGATGGAACACCTTGGAATGGATTTTAACGCCCATGTATTAAATAGAAGGGGTGAAGAGGTCACACTCAAGCTTATCCCCAAAAAGCCCATCAAAAAAATCACAAAAATGCAGATAACCTTCAACACCCATTCCCTACTTATTCGCGGGATTACATGGACGTCAGCCCAGGGTGTTGAAACCCTTATCACCTTTAACGATATTGACATTACATCGAAAATCCCCGATAGTGTCTTTCACTTTGAACCACCGGAAGGCGTGGATATTGTCAGTGCGAACGCGCCATAGGATAAGGAAATGGTAAAACCAAAACCGCAGGTCCTGCTGGACAGTGTCAGAAGGTTAAGCCGCCGCCAGGCGGTTGGACCGTTAACCAATATTCTATATAAATCCCATCCGGCGGACATTGCTGAGGTTATCAAATACCTGACTGACTCTGAGAAGAGAATGGTTTTCGGGCTTATCAAAGACCCCGAAAAGGCGGCTGATGTGCTCTCCGAGCTGGATATTTCCGACAGCATTCACCTCTTAAGCGGGATGAGCGAGGAACAAATTACCACGATACTCAGGGAAATGTCTTCCGACGACGCCGCTGAATTGATTTCAAACCTCCCCGGTGAAATTTCGGAGCGCGTTCTCCATCTAATGGAGCAGGAAGGCCAAAAGGACGTCGAAGATCTCCTCCAGTACGAGGAAAAGACCGCCGGCCGCATCATGACCACCGATTTTTTCGCCCTAGGGGAGGATACCACCGCTGAAGAGGCCATGCGCGCCATCCGTGAAAATTCAGAGGCAGAGATGGTCTTTTACATCTACGTGGTGGATGAGCGAGGTCATCTGGTTGGGGTGGTTTCTCTGCGGCAGCTTGTGATCGTCTCTCCAAAGACAAAGCTGAAGGATATCATGATGACGGACGTTATCTCCGTTACCACGGACATGGACCAGGAAGAGGTTGCCCGTATTGTTGAACGCTATGATTTTCTCGCCATTCCTGTCGTGGACAACAAAAATCACCTGATGGGCATTATCACCGTGGATGATGTTATCGACGTCCTTCGTGAAGAGGCTACGGAAGATATCATGAAGATGGTGGGAACGAAAGAAGAGGAGTATGTCTATCATGACAAGGTGACCCGCGTGGCACGTCTGAGACTTCCCTGGTTGATAACAAACCTCTTCGGGGGGCTGGTAACCGGATACATCATGTGGCTGTTCAAAGTGACCATCAAGGACATGCTGGCCCTCATCACCTTCATACCGGTGATAACGGGCATGGGCGGCAATGTGGGGGTTCAATCCTCCTCCATCATGGTCCGGGGATTTGCTACGGGGAAAGTCAGTTTTGACAGGGTCAGGGTGTTTCTGATGCGCGAAATCCTTATCGGATTTATGATGGGCGTCAGTTGCGGGATTGTCGTGGGGCTGGTTGGCTACCTCTGGCATCACAGCTTTGTCCTGGGGCTCGTGGTGGGTATTGCCATGATGGTTGCCATGACGGTCGCCGCATCCATGGGAACCCTGGTTCCAACCTTCTTTCGCAAAATTCACGTGGACCCTGCGATTGCATCAGGTCCCTTCGTGACCACCTCCAACGATATCGTTGGCATCCTCATCTATCTGGCAACAGCCACTATCTTCCTTAAATTTTTCCATCTCATTCCCTGAAGCCCGCCTAATGGAGGGACTGGTTCTCCGGCTTATCGATTATGGTGAATCCGACCAGATCGCTTATCTTTTCCTCAAGGAAGAGGGTATCCTTTCAGCCATCGCGAAGGGAATCAAAAAAAGCAAACACAGATTCCCCCATCACCTCGAGCCCTTC
This sequence comes from bacterium, assembly GCA_027073795.1. Classification (GTDB taxonomy): domain Bacteria; phylum Desulfobacterota; class S145-22; order S145-22; family S145-22; genus S145-22. Next base: position 30,990 of record JALTEW010000492.1, read on the forward strand.
CGAATTTACTCCTTCAAACTGCGCAAAAAACCCTCCCATGACCTTTACTGGATTCAAACGGCCGATCAGGTTACCTCGTTTGAGAAAATCATGAACGACATCCGCAAGATCGCTCTTGGCAACGTCATTTTTGAAATGGTCATGAAAGGGGTCAGGGAAGGACATCCACACCCTGAACTTTACACCTTTGTCATCTCACTTTTCCGGGCACTTGAAGTAACAGATAACATCTTTCCCCTACGCTTTTATGCAGAGATCCATACCCTCCGCCTTCTGGGGTTTTTGCCCAACTTCGAGACCTGCCTTCGATGTAGAAAACCGCTCCGAAAAGAAGAAGACAACTGTTTCGACCCAGTTAAGGGGGGAATTATCTGCCCCCGCTGTCAGGGATTGACATACAAGACAGGAACTATTATTGGATCAGAAGCCCTTGGCGCCCTACAATTCCTGAAAAAATCGCCCCTCCATGCGGTGTCCAGGCTTCGCATCACAGAAAATGCCAAGAATGCCATTGAGGCATTTCTCACAGAATTTATCACCTATCACCTGGAACATCCCATAAAGTCCCTTTCCTTTTTGAAGGAGGTAATGCCGTGACGTGTTACAGTTCCTTCCGTGTCTTGACCAGAATCCTGTAGATGTTTTTAATCCAGTCCAGGTGTTCAGGCTTCATCAGGCAGGACCGGAGGCAGGTCACGGTCTTTTCATCCCTTTTCACCCCTTCCAGAGAGGCCTCAAAGAATGATACAGGAAGTGTGACCAGGGCAAGATGAAGGTTGTTATCAGCGGCTTTTTCGAAAAACTTTCTCGATAACGCGGATATTTCCGAAACGCTTCCCGCCTTGGGCGCGTAGACAAGAATGTCCAGTTCCGGGGGGAACGCCGTGATAAAACGCGTGTCAGCGGAAAGTCTTTCATAAAGGACAAGGGCCGCCTTTCGCGCCTCCTCCAGGCCTTCAGCCAACTCCCCACCCTTTTTCAGGGGAAGCAGGCGCTGGGTTGCCCAGAGGGCCACGGCGGAGGCACCGGGCCGTGAACATTCGAGGCTAATCTCCCCCAGGTGCATTTCCCCGGAGCTGAAATAGGTGTAAGGGGAATCGTGTGTATACAATTTCCCAATTGCGGGGTCTTTAAAGAGGATGCATCCGCATCCATAGGGTTGAAGTCCGTGCTTATGGGGATCGATGGCAATGGAATCGACTTCCTCTAAATGCTGATACGCCTTTTTTGTTTCGTCCGAGAGATTTTCCGCAAGGATGAAATAGCCACCATACGCGGCATCCGCGTGGACCCGGAAATGATATCGTTCTTTCAAGGCCAGAATTTCACCAAGAGGATCCACGGATCCGGTAGCCGTGGTTCCGATCGTGGCCACGACCATTCCCACATCCTTATGTTTCAAAACATCCTCGAGAGCATTCAGGTCCATCCTTGCCGTGGTGTCAACAGGAACGGAACGGTAGGGAATTTTCAGGACATGTGTAATCCGTTCGTGTGTGTAGTGCGCCTGTTGAGACGCCACAACCAGCTTTCCCGGATTCAGAGCCCCAGCCACCCACAGGGCCTCCATATTTGCCATCGTCCCGCCCCCGCACAAATGCCCCATGTGGGTTTCCCAACCGAACATTCGCGCGATAGCCGCGACCGCCTCCTTCTCCATGTAAGAACTGGCACGCCCTCCATCGAGGGCGTGATTATTTGGATTGACATAAAGCGCCAGCATATAGGCAAGCCTTGCGATAGGGTGCGGCGGTTTCATCATCTGACCGGCATACAGCGGATGGAAATAGGGGTAGTTATCCCGCATTTTTTCGGCAACTTCCAAGAGAACCGGCCTCAGTCGCTCCATATCCACATGCGATTCAAAGTCCGGCAGGTTCGAAAATCCCTTCTCTAAATCCGAAATGGCCTCGTTTAAAAGCTGAAGTTCCTCCCCATTCATACGCATTTGATACCCCCTAAATTCATTTTGCAGCGAATTTATGCGTGACTGGAATCTATCTTATATCTCAAAAGGGTTCAATATCCTTTCAATGAGTGAAGGATAGATAAACTTGAAGTCCTGCCGTCATTATATTTTGCGTACTGTTTTTTCAAACCGCAACTAAAAAGATAGGGGAACACATGATTGAAGGCTTTAGGACACCACGTTTTAGCTGAATTCTATGGGTGCGCGCCAAATGTTCTCAAAACACCTTTGAAGAAGCCCTCCCCGCGTCGGGAATCGGTAACACCGACCTCATCAAGACAAACAGCATCCTGCCGAAGCATTCTCCTTGCTGTTCCAACATTAAATCAGCGAGACAGATGAATCCAGCATGCCTACCTTAGGATCTGGCTGAGAAAGAGTTTCGTGCGCTCGTGCTTGGGGTTGGAGAAGAAATCCTCCGGGTTGTTTGCCTCGACGATACGGCCATAGTCCATAAAAAGGACACGGTGTGCCACACTCTTGGCGAAGCCCATTTCGTGGGTGACCACGATCATGGTCATTCCCTCCTTGGCAAGTTCGACCATGACGTCCAAGACCTCTTTAATCATCTCGGGGTCGAGGGCGGAGGTCGGTTCGTCGAAGAGCATGATTTTGGGATTCATACAGAGGCTCCGGGCGATGGCCACCCGTTGCTGCTGACCACCCGAAAGCTGGCCGGGATATTTTTTTGCCTGGTCCGCGATGTGCACCTTTTCAAGGTAGTACATAGCGGTCTCTTCCGCCTTTTTTCTCGGGACCTTTCGAACCCAGATAGGTCCCAGCGTCAGGTTGTCCAGAATGGTCAGGTGGGGGAAGAGATTGAAATGCTGAAAGACCATCCCCACCTCGGCACGGATCTTTTCGATGTTTTTGACGTTGTTGGTCAACTCAACCCCGTCCACAATAATACGTCCCCTCTGATGTTCTTCCAGGCGGTTGATACACCGAATCAGGGTGGATTTTCCCGAACCCGAGGGACCACAGATGACAATTCGCTCCTGCCTTTTGACGGTGAGGTTAATTCCCTGCAGTACGTGGAGCTCTCCATACCATTTGTGCAGATCGATGATTTCAATCATGGCTTCTGCCAAGGACTGTCGTTCAATATTCTTTTTTGTTTCCCCGGACATGTATGGTTCCTTCGTGGTTTAGAGTGGCAGCAAAAGGCAATAGCTAAAACATAAAAACAAAATCTTTATGCCTTTGCGGCCTTGCGCGGAAATTGCCTTGGATTTCACAAGATCTGGCTTTTGCAAAGGCATCACGGTTGTTCCCCTTGGGAGAGCTCCCGCTCCAGTTTACGGCTGTAGTTGGACATGGAAAAGCATCCCAGAAAGTAGAGGATGGCGATAAAGATATAGGCTTCAGGGGAGAAGCCCATCCACTTGGGGTGTGAGAGAACAGACTGGGTGGTCTTCATCAGGTCCCAGAGGGCAATGATGACCACAAGGGAGGTGTCCTTGAAGGCCGAAATGAGGATACTCACTGTGGGGGGAATCACAATTTTCAGTGCCTGGGGGAGGATGATGAGGCGCATGGTCAGAACATAGTTCAGCCCCAGCGATTCCGCTGCCTCGTACTGGCCCTTTGAAATTCCCTGGAGGCCCCCACGGACTACTTCGGCGATATACGCCGCGGTAAACAGGATGATGGCTACCTGCGCGCGGAGAATCTTGTTGATGGTAACTCCTTCGGGAAGGAAGAGAGGAAAAATGATGGAAGCCATGAACAGAAGGCTGATAAGGGGAACGCCACGGATCAATTCGATATAGAGGATGGATAACCACCTGATTCCCGGCATTTTGGAGCGTCTCCCTAACGCAAGGACCACGCCCAGGGGATAGGCAGCCGTAAGCCCGAAGACGGAGAGAAGAAGGGTTAGGGGAAGCCCGCCCCATTGGGTGCTTTCAACGGATGTAAGGCCGAAGATACCCCCCTTCATCAGCGTCCCCATGACAAAGAGACCTACAACCCAGATATAGATCAGGGATTTTTTCCAGTGTTTATTGTTACTGCTGTAGTATAAAAGTCCAAAGAGCAAGAGCATGGCGATAAGCGGGCGCCACTGTTGGACGTAGGGATAAAAGCCGAAGATAATAAATCGGATGTTGGAAGTGACGACCGACCAGCAGGCACCGGCAGCCTTTTTGCACGCGTCCGCATGGTCAGGGCACCAGACACTGTCGATGAAGGCCCACCGTATGAATGGGGGGATGATTTTGTAGAATATGAAAAGGGTAATAAGGGTCAGGAACGAATTAAGGTAACCATTGAACAGGTTTTTCCGTATCCAGCCGATGACGCCCACACTCGTGACAGGCGGTTTCAAGACTTCTGCCTGGATTTCCTGGGTGTATTCTTCCATCAAACGCCTATCTTTCCACGAGGGCCGCTTTTTTGTTGTACCAGTTCATGAAGGCAGAGGTTGAGAGGCTAAAGATAAGATAAACCGCCATAATCAAGGCAACCCCCTCCACCGCTTGGCCTGTCTGGTTGATACAGGTATTGGCAACAGAAACGAAATCGGGAAATCCGATGGCCACGGCCAAAGAGCTGTTTTTGGTCAGGTTAAGCATCTGGCTCGTCAGGGGGGGGATAATGACCCGCATGGCCTGAGGCAAGATGACAAGGTTCAGCACATAAGGCGGTTTCAGCCCTAAAGCCATGGCCGCTTCCCGCTGCCCCTTGTTGACGGACTGGATACCGGCACGGACGACCTCCGCCACAAAGGCGGAAGTATAGAGAACAAGCCCTGTAAGAAGAGCGATAAATTCTGGGCTTAACATAATGCCCCCCTTGAAATTGAAGCCGACAAGGCGTGGGGCATCTATCTTGATGGGGGCGCCGGATACCAGCCATGTGATAAGGGGAAAGCCAAGAATCATTGCCGTGGACGTGATGAAGACAGGAAAGATCTTTCCCGTTTCTTCCTGACGCTTTCTAGCCCACTTTCTTAAGAAATAGGAGACCACACAGCCCACGAGGAGGGCGAGAAACATATACTTGTAGGTGGGGATGGAGGCTGGGATCGGCAGAGCTACCCCGCGGTTGCTTAGGAACAACCCCTTGACGGGATGAAGGGCCTGCCTGGGAGAAGGAAGGGTTTCGTAAAAAATCGCATACCAGAAAAACAGTTGAAGCAGAACCGGGATGTCCTGCATGACCTCGATGTAAAGCCCGGCAAGTTTTGAAACCAGCCAGTTTGTTGAAAGGCGGGCAATGCCGATAATGGTTCCTATAACCAGGGTAACGATAATTCCAATAAAAGAAACCTTCAGGGTATTGAGGGCACCAACCAGCAGGGCCCGGCCATAACTGCTTGCGGCAGAGTAGGAAATGACAGATTCCCCAATCTCGAAGGAGGATTCCTTGTGTAAAAACCCAAATCCTGTGGCGATATGCTGCCGCTTGAGATTTAAGACGGTATTTGAAACGAGGTAGTAAGCCAGAAGACCTACCATGCAAAAAACCACGATCTGGTAGAAAACGGCCCGCTTTTTCGGATCGAGCCAGAAGGGGACCTTTTCGATTTCCCTGAGATATGGGTTGGGGGTGAGATGTGTTTCCGATTTATCCACTGTCGGTTGGCCTCATCTCATGAATCAGTTGGTTGCAGCGGCACAAAGAGAAAAGGCAGGCATTCCATCGCGTGGCATACCTGCCCTTTCCATCGATTAACGGAACGGGGCGGCGTACATCAGGCCACCTTTTGTCCAAAGCGCATTCAAGCCGCGTTTCAGTCCAAGGGCTGTATTGACGCCCACATTGCGCTCAAAGATTTCGCCGTAGTTACCTACCTGCTTGATGATGTTGTAAGCCCATTTGTTGTCGAGGCCCAGATCTTTTCCAAGCCCGGGTGTCACACCTAAAAAGCGCTTGACCCTCGGGTCACTGCTTTTGAGCATCTCGTCGACATTCTTTGAGGTAATTCCCAGTTCCTCTGCCTGAATGAGGGCCATGACCGTCCAGTTGACAATGTCATACCACTGGTCATCGCCATGCCGAACCACAGGCGCCAAGGGCTCCTTGGAGATAATCTCTGGAAGGAGCACGTAATCCTTGGGGTTGGGCGCGATGGACCGGATAGCCGCAAGCTGAGAGGAGTCGGAGGTAATCACGTCGCAGCGCCCGGCAAAGAAGGCCTTGTTGAGTTCCGAGGTCTGTTCGATGACCACCGGTTTCCACTTCATTCCGTTCTTCCGGAAAAAGTCAGCAGCGTTCATCTCGGTAGTGGTACCAGGGAGGACGCACACCGTGGCTCCGTTCAATTCCTTGGCGCTCTTGATGCCCAGTTTCTTGGGAACGAGGAATCCTTGGCCGTCATAAAAATTCACGTGGCAGAAATTGAGGCCATTCACGGTCTCACGGGTCAGGGTTTGGGTGGTATTCCGGCAGAGCACATCGATTTCCTTTGACTGAAGCGCCGGGAGCCGCTGGACGGCTGTGAGGGCGATGTATTTTATCTTGCTGGCATCTCCAAAGACCGCCACAGCGATCGCCTTGGCAGTGTCCACATCAAGCCCTTTCCAGACGCCCTTTTTATCCGGCATACTGAAGCCGAAAACACCGCCATTGACCCCTACCTTAAGGTATCCCCTCTGACGAACATCCTGGAGCGTTCCTGCCATGGCTGTGACTGTCATGGCAACAAATACCACGGCGACCAGTAAAGCAATAATCTTGAAACGTTTCATAGCTCCCTCCTGTTACAGGTTAACAGTCAACATGGGGCACACGAAGTTCCCACACCCTTTCCCCTCGCCGATTTTTTCCGGCTAAGAGGTAAACACACCTGACGGCTGATTGAATAAGGAATCCGTTTGTCCGGGAACGTGCTTCTGATGATCATGATGTTTTACATATCATAAAGATTTGGTTGTGTTCAAGTCCGACGGTTTCAAAAGTTTTGATGGTTTTTTGTGTTTTATCATTTCCCCCTCCTTTACTTTTTTAGCTTAACCACGAGGAAAGACCATCAAAAACGCCCTCACCATAGGAAACAAGTCAAAAAGCAAGGTGCCTCTGCCACTGGAAATTTGGGTATTTTTCAGGTAATTAATCAGATATTCCTTAAAAGTGGAGACTGATCAGGAGGTAGCACAGATGAAAATAGCAATTCTGGTGCCAACATGGGACACAAGGTCTTGGAATCAATTGGATCCGGGCAACGTGTTCGGAACCCTTTTCACAAAGATGTTGAAGGAAAGGGGGGAAGAGGTCACCCTTTTCCCTATTGGAATGGGAGATCGTCCAAGAGCACAGTCCAACTGGTATGTCTCTTCAACACTTCACGCCTTGCACATGTTTTTCGCGAAAGCGGAAGGGTTTGACCTCATTCATAATCACTTGGGGCTTTTCCCCCTCCTCTGTAATCCTGCTCCCACGATTCCTGTTCTAACGACTTTCTATGCCCCTTTGACTCAGGAGGAAATCACCTTTATTCAGAACTCTCCTTCTCTGCTTTTCTATACATCTGCGTGCGGCGAACAGGTTGCTGAAGCCCCCACGTTCCTGCCTGCCGTTACCCCGGGCCTTAATCCTACAACGAACGATAACGATTCATCTCCCGGCTCCCATCTCATTTATGCCGGTCCCATCCATCCCGATTACGCCGTTCATGAATGCATTGAGGTTGCACTGGATACCCGATCGGAACTGTTCATCACCGGGCCTGTTGAGAATTCTATCTATTTTTCCCGCACAGTAGAACCCCTCATCGATGGCCGGCAGATAAAATATTCGGAAGAGTTCAGCAAAGACTTCTCTTCTGAGCTGGCACGGGCAAGGGCCTTTCTTAACGGTTTCAAAAAGGGATCTTCTCTTAACCCCTTGGTTTTAAGGGCGCTCGCACACGGTGTTCCCGTCATAACGGTCCCCTCCCCATGCCTGGAAAGCCTCATCAAAAACGGCGAGAATGGATTTGTCGTTGAGGATAAATCCGAGGCCATCCACGCCGTTCAACAGGTCAACTCCATTGACAGAGCCGCCTGCCGCGTCAAGCCCGAACAACACTTTAATATCTCCGAGATGATTGAACAAATGCTTTCTCTCTACAAGAAAGTTCATGCCCTTACTCGCCGGGAAGACCACAGACCCTGGGGGTATTACGTCGTCTTGGCAGACAACCCTGATCACAAAGTGAAACGCATCGTGGTATGGCCAGAAAAACGGTTGAGCCTGCAACGCCATAAACGGCGTTCTGAACACTGGCATATCGTCGATGGAAAGGCTATCGTAACCCTAAACGACAACACCATTCCCCTTGAGGCAGGGGAATCGGTGGATATTCCAAAAGGCACGGCCCACAGAATTCAG
>JALTEW010000493.1 GCA_027073795.1 bacterium
TATTCTCCATATTTTGCGTTTGGATATGGGATAAAACCGCACTCTTTAAATATGCTTTTCCCCTCAGGAGACGCGACAAAATCGACAAACTTCTTTGCCATTTTCTTATGTTTAGAAAATGTCAATCTACCAATGGGTATTACCTTTATTATGTTCTGTTTGCGTGGTATTTTTAATATTTGTATGCCCTTAACATGTTGAACAACATCACCCCAATTTATCGCGGCGTCCGCCACTCCGGTAGCTATATATACAATCAATTCGTTCATGGTTGCCGTAGTCGCTATAACATTTTTCCATACCGCGCTTTTATCAATCTTATTTTTCCTTAGTATCTTGTTGGTCAACCTCCCGATGGCGTTTACCTTTGGATCTCCAAAGACAACTTTCACTCCGGGCCTGGTCAAATCATTTAAACAGGTTATATTGGCTGGATTGCCTTTAGCCACTGTGATGACCGGGATGTGATAGGCAACAGGTCGTCTATAATCAATGAAGCCTTTCCTTTCAGCAACCTTTATATAGTAGGTTGCCCCCGGCATGTAACAATCACCTCTTTTGGTCAGTGCTATCTGAGACAACAGGTTATTGGAACCACCATAGTCATATCTCACGGATATTCCATATTTCTTTTCAAAAGCCGCACCAATTTTATCCATCGGTTTTCTCAAGCCCGCGCCGCTGTAAACAGTGATTACATCGCTTGCCCGCCCGAAACCCGTAAATAAAAGGATCATCAACAATACATATAAAACCCTGCGCATAAATAATCCTCCCTAATAAAATACTACTTTCGGCAATATCTCTATCAATTAAAGTATCTTCCAATTGAATTTGTATTGCCATTGGAGGAAGAACCAGTTTGCCTGTTTGTCTGAAGCCAGCTTTTTGGCAAACTCGTCGGGCCAGAAATGACCGTATCCTGTCTGTATCTGGTTGCCTTTGGGCAGATTAAACCTGCAAACAAGGTCAAATTCCTTACCCACCTCGTCTCCAGAATTCCCTGTCTTATCCCTGTAAAGCTTGGGATTCATCGACCAGCCATCTCTCTTTTCATCCAGCCAGAACTTGTGAAATTCGGCCTTGCAATAAAACCATTTCCATTTTTTCGGCCTCAGCTCCAGGTTGATCTGGGCATCCCGAATATTCCGCCACTTGAAAAGATTCATCCGACCATACATCTTGTCACGCGCCCCAAAGGCTCCATCGAAGGTCTCATGCCTGCCATCCTTTGGGTTTCCATCCCCTGACCCAACGGAGTATTCAACGCTCACCCGCGGACGGTAGGGACACGAGGCAACGGTATAGGCCGCGAGAAGGTGATATCCATACGCCCGGATGGTGTCAGAGGCAAAATCCCCAAATTCTCGGATATAGGTGGCATCAAAATCGAATCCGTGTAGGCCTTTCTTATAGACCCTCATTCCTACATAGGCAGCTTTCAGGCTTCCCACCCTTCCATCTTCTCCCTTATAATGCCTGTGGGTGTCCCGCTTCGTCATCGAAAACGGCTCAAGGCTGATGCCGAGGAGCGCGGCTGGCAGGGTTACATGCCCATACCCACCAAGGGACTCGTAAAAATGCCTGTGATTTAAACTGAACCGTGTGGGTTCATGAATCATCGTTCTGCCATAATAGGCATCAACAAATCCCCTTTTAAAGGCATAGGAAACCTTCACAGCATCCCAGATCCATCGCCCTGTATTGCCCCATTGTCCCGGGCCAAAAATACGCTTATCCCCATAGTAAATCTGTTGCCTCCCTGCCTTGATAACCAAGGGAATTTTGAAGGGTTTGATGATTTCAAGGTAGGTGTTCCAAAGTTCCAGTTCATCCTTGTTCGGGCTATGCTCCATACCTATGACCGGCTTGTAGAAATCCTCGTCATGGAAGCCATTTCCCCATACTCTCGCATCCTGCCCCCACAGGGCCACGTGAACCATTCCGTTAGGCCGGTAGTCAAACCCAAGACGAAACCTTCCCAGGACGAAATTGTCGTGGGCATTCCCCTTCGGCGGATGCGGCCCATAATACTTCTGGTTGAAGTCATTCTGGGACTCGAAACGAAACCGAATCTCCGAACCAAATGTAAGCCTTGCCGGCTTCGCATAAAGGGAAGAGGCCCAAATAAATGATGCCATCACCCCTAATAGGCTGACCCCTATCACCCTTGCCCTAACAAGATACCCATACCCGTAGCTCCTCATGCCACTTGCCTCTGCCATAATCTCCTCCCTTTTCTTATATTTCCAAAAAGAAACCTTTTTAATCTCTTTATGCCACACCCTCCCATACCTGTTCCCCAATCTCCTTCAAGTCATATCCTCCCACCTCCTTCAGGGTTTCACGAAATTCCTCCGATCTTATGACCCTAAGGAGGGATTTCACCTGGGGCAGACCGCTCTCTTTTTTCAACACGACAAGATCGTAGTTTTCATCTTTGACAGGGATAAAACCAAGGCCGAGGGATTTTGCTACCGAATACACCCCCAGCCCGCAATCCGCCTTCCCCCTGAGAACCTCCATAGCCACAGCCATATGGGTATCCACCTCGTGATGGTAGCCATGAATGTCACTCGGAGACATTCCATTTTGTTGAAGCTCAAAATCCAGAAGGATGCGGGTTCCCGAACCCTTCTGGCGGTTGACGAAACGGATCCCCGGGCGTGACAGGTCCTGGAGCCCACCTATCTTCAAGTGATTTTTCCGCCTCACAATCAAACCCTGCTTCCTTTGAAATAGGTGAATAACCACAAGCTCCTTCCCGGGCAGGTATTTCTCTAAAAAGGGAACGTTGTATTGGCCAGATTCCGGATCAAACAGGTGAATCCCCGCCACATGTGCCAGACCCTGATCCAGCGCAATCAGCCCTCCCGTGCTCCCAACGTTTGCCACGGAAACGATGATATGAAACGGGGGCTCCTGCAAGGTATGGCTTATGATATCCCAGGCAAGGTCGTTGCTTCCCATCACGACAAGGATATTCGAAGCTGTCCCTTCTTCTCCCTTCAGGTTTCCCTTGGCCTTCTCAATAATCCACTGATTTATAAGGGCCCGGGGGAAAATCCATTTTCCGCCAATCCGTGTGGCCGGGATTTTTCCCTCTTTTGCCAATTGATAGATACGCTTCTCATTCAACCCGAGAAAGCGCGCTGCCTCCTTCGTGTTCATGATTTCATTCATAATGCTAATCTAAATAACACAGCGGAACCGCTTTGTCAAGGAAAATAATCCTAAATAATCGTAAATAATAACTTAAATCCACAGATTTTGTAGATTATCCCAGTTAAATATGAGACAAAAGATGTCATGGAAGGGGGTGAATCCTATAGAAAAAAACTAAGACCAACTTATTCCGAGTGAAATGGGGCCCCCTCTTATGGCAAAAGCGGGGAATTAATGTGGTCACAGGGGTGGGGAATCAACGTAGGCATTGACGCCAAGAGCATTTTCTCGGCTTCCTCAGGTGTTAGCCTTGGTAATTTAGGCAACTCTAACCTCCACGGAGGTTGTTAATATTTCTTGAGATAAACAGTATTCTCTTTCTTCCGGAGTTAAGGCATCAGGATCCAATTCTACGGCCTCTTTTATGTTTTTAAGAACCTCCTCCAATGTATCACCTTGAGTATGACATCCTTTTAACTCGGGGCAGAATGCGTAGTATCCATTTTGATCTTTTTCAATTGCTATATTTAGTCCCCCCTGAAATTTTCAGGGGGGACTAATTTAAAATTTTAGTTTCAATCCCATAGGCAAAAAATCTGAAGACGTTAAAGACAGGGGGCCGGTTTCTATCAGATTGCGAACGGAACAGGAAAAGGCAGCCTGATGATGAGAAGAAAAACAAAAACCTCTACACCTTCTCTCACGGAGGCTGCCTTGACATTGGGGTCCACCTTAACCCGCTTAACCTGGGCCATGAACCATTTTCCTACTGATCGAGTTAGATTCTTCTCTTTAAAATATCGTAAAAGTTTTCCCGTTTACCTATTTTCAAGATCCCAATTGTTTTGGTGGCTTCATTAACAGTATAAGCGATTCGATACGATTGTCCCTTATATCGGAAATGATAGGAATAAACTCCGGAAAGTTTCCCCTGCAATTTTTCCCGATCTGGGGATTTTCAAGAATTGCGGGGATACGAATTTCTTTGATTTCTTCTCTTAGGTGTAAATCAAACTTCTTAATTTCACCTTTGATTCTCGAGTGATAGGTGTCCCGGTATCTATTCGTTCCCAAAGACATCTTCCGGCGATAAGAAGTTATTTTGGTTTGATTCAAAATCTTCTTTTCGCTTGATGATTTCCTCCGCTTCCCCGCTTAAAAGGAGAGAAAGCGTTTCAAGCTCATCCGGGCTCATGGACACAATGATCTGGGCGATCTTATCTACCGGAAAATTGAAGGTAATCTCGGGCATTGAAAACGCTCCTTTTTATCTTTAGATTGAAAGTTTCTGATAAAAATCTACACCCCTGATGACGAGCCTGTCAAGTTCAAGAAAATGGGAAATTTTCACTTCACACCTGTGGATCTATTAATGCTGGCGAGCAGCGTATTCGTCAAGAAGGGTTCATTTTCTGATACTGTGTGTTATATTTTCTGGCCTCTTTTTTAAAAAACTCTACACTTGTTTTGCTGAGAGCAATCGTGATCTTAACAGTTTCGTTCTTCAAAGCCAGTTCTTCGGGTGAGGGAAGAAAGTCCGGAATAACCTTGACCTTTCCAATAGGCTCATCCGTGTATTTTAGTCCCCTCTGAAAAACCTCTAACCTATTGAAACAACTTGATAAAGTAGGAGAATTATGCTATACAGATTGCAAGGAAATAGGGAATAAGACCTTAAAACCTTGCAAAAAAAGAGGTATAAATGAAGCCCAGAAAGGCACCTGTAGAGACCCAGAAGCAGAAAGAACTCTTCAGAGTGGAATTAGGGAGGATCGTTGACAAACAGCATCCCTTAGTCAGGTTATCCCAGGTGGTGGATTGGAACCATCTGGAGGACCTCTTTGGGGCCACCTAT
>JALTEW010000494.1 GCA_027073795.1 bacterium
CCATCGCTTCGCGCCATGTGTACATTTCAAGGGAGAAACCACCGGGCCCGGACGTGAACCGGTTTTTGGGAACGGTTGAGGAAATGGTGAATGAGGGGTCATTAAAGCGTCTGGTGATTAATATCTCAGGGGAGATGAGGCGCTCCACGACCTAAAGATTGGCGCTTCTGTGTATGTGATACTCCGATTGAGGCACCTCAAGGTGCTGTAGAGGGGGGCTGTTCCCGAGGTCGAAAAGGGTCCATCCCGTTTCATCTTTCAGCCCGATGGAAAGCCCCCACGAGGCCATCAATCCTTCCCTGTAGGGGCGGTTGTCACAAATCATGGAAAGGGTTTTCATCTCCCGCATTCCCGGGTTCCCCCTTCCCATGCGCGGCGGCATAAATAATCATCGGGTGTACTTCGTAATGGGGGCTTTGCATCCGGAAAAAGTCCGCCCGAAGATGGGGACTGATAAACCCATAATTTTTCAACTGGGCGATGAGGGTATCCGCCGAAATCCCCAGAGGCATTTCTCGCAACAAGCGGTTGATTTTGACCGAATCAACCACTCCATGCTCCGACCTGCCTGCCATTTCAAAGAGAAACTGCGGCATCTTCAACCATGCGGGATGCCCTTCATCTGAGAAAAAGGTTAGGATGGCCTTTCGAACCGGTAATGTATTCGTGTTACACGCAAGTTGAATAAGAGTTTTTACCCATGGCGGGAGAGTTAGCCCCAAGTCATCCCGTGAGGCAATGAGCTGGCTGACATCCTCCCAGGCCTTTGTCATGCTACCCCCAACAGGTTGCACCAGACGCCATTCATCCATCAACAGCAGGGCATCCACCCCGTCGACCAATGCCTGTACCTCATGGATCCTTACATTCTCACTTACAGCCAAGCGAGTGAGCACATCCGCTACAGCGGAAATAACCGTTTCCGGCTCATCCTTGAAGAGGGAGGGTAAGATATCTCTCAGAACTTTCTGGCATTTTTGCATGATAACATTTTTCGCCCAACTTACCGGCACAAATCAATGTGTTCCAGACTGACGCAATCGCTCAATCAGGGCCCGGTGGGAGGAAAACGGAATGGGTGGTAGGGCCTCAAGCCCAAAAAACCTGACCTCCCGTGCGTCATCCCCTGGCTTGAGGACCCCTTTATATGTGCCGACCCGGTATCCAATAATAATAACTCCTTTCCCCTCCGGGTTGGTATCCACAAATGAAACCACATCCACCAGACTGGAAGCTTTTCCTCTCAGCCCCGTCTCTTCAAAGAGTTCCCTGGAAAGGGCCTCACGGGTATCCTCCCCGGATTCCACAAAACCGCCCGGCAGGCACCAGCTCCCCTCAAAAGGTGGGACGTCCCGGCGAACCAGCAGGAGCCTATCCCCATCAAGAACCAGTGCCGCTACCGCCGGGATGGGATTACTGTAAAACTTCGCATGGCATTTGGGGCAGATTAAACGGACATGCTCTTCCTTCCCTAACCCTCTCTTCAAAACTTGGAGGCGGGTCCCGCAATAGAAACAATAACGTTCAATAGTCACTATCCACCTTCTTGATGTCTATGACTGGCGTCCCGTCCACGGCATCGAGTCCCTCAACCTTGAGAATATTCCCTTCACACGCGATCAAACGCACCTTCGAAAGCCCAATCGGGTTGGGCCGGTGAGGGCTTCGGGTAGAAAAAACCCCCCGTTTTGGCCTGGCAATATCCCCCTTAGGATGCACGACTAAAACACTTCTCGCACTTTCATTCAGACGATCCATCCAGTAGAGAATCAGCAACTCGCCGTAGGCCTCGATCCCCTTCAATCCATCCGCGTAGGCGGGGAAAACCTCAATTTCCGCCTTCTCTCTCCGGCGGGTTCCAGTAGTTTTGAGGGAAGAGTGAACCTTGCCAATGGGCACAAAGGTTCGCTCTCCCCCCTTTACCTCAGACACGTTCTACTCTTTCACAAGCTGCGTACCGCAGGAGGGGCAAGTCATCTGATAACAGGGTGTTCCCACCGTATGGGCAATCCTGTATCCACAATTTGGACATACACAAAAACCTCCGGGGCCTGAACCTGGGCGATTTCCACCACCCGCACCTCGTCCACTGCCCATTCCACGGCCGCGGCCCATTCCCCTACCCGTGCCGGGGCCTGAACCCCACCTTGGTCCTGTTCCATCTCCGTATGGCATATTTATCACCTCCTTATAAAAACTCCACCTGACTTCACCTCTTATATCCAAACTTTCTCAACAGATCCTTCCTCTGCTTTACATCATCTTCACCCTCGATTCCCACGGGTGGTTCACCATCGATCACACCCAGAATCCCACGGCCCTGTTCCGTCTCGGCAACAATTACCTCAACCGGGTTGGCCGTCGCGCAAAAGACATGACACACCTCGGGGCACATCTTTACGGCGTTCAGCACATTGATAGGGAAGGAGTCCTTCATCACAATAACAAAGGAGTGTCCGGCACTCAGGGCCTTGGCATTTTGCTCCGCGGCGCGGATCATGTCCGGGTCCGTTCCGTCCCTCCGCAACAATCTGGGACCAGAAGCTTCACAAAAAGCAACCCCGAATTTCGGCGAAGGGATGGATGTAACCATCACTTCATATAAGTCTTCAACGGTCTTGACAAAATGACTTTGCCCAAGAATGATATTGCATCCTTCCGGAAAACCCAAACGCACAGTTTTCAGCTCCATAAGCTCCTCCTTTCAAGATCTCCCTTACACCGAATATAATGACGAGGTGCGCAAAAGGCAAGAAAAAAACGGTATTTTCCCCACCTTGATTTTCAATACATTGACTGATAGTATTTCAAGAAATTCCCAAACCTGCAAATGGAAAATCTATGAAACGGACAAAAATTATTGCGACCTTGGGACCTTCCAGTTCCACACCTGGAGTTATCAAATCCTTGATAAAAAATGGCGTCGATATTGTTCGGTTGAATTTTTCCCACGGCACCCATGCTGACCACGGGAAACTCATTCAAGCAGTGAGAAAAATTTCAAAGGAGTTTAATCGTCCCGTCGGCATTCTCCAAGACCTCCAGGGGCCGAAAATAAGAATCGGCAGCATCGAATCAGGCAAAATCAGACTGAAAGACGGCCAGAGCTTCACCATCACCACCCGGAGGGTTCCGGGTACGGAAGAGATTGTTTCTACAACCTACACGCACCTTCCCCACGATGTTCATCCCGGTGGCAAAATTCTCATCGCCGATGGATTATTGGAACTTCGTGTGGAGAAAATTGAGGGGGAAGAGGTTATCTGCAAAGTCATGCATGGTGGAACACTGGAACCTCACAAGGGGGTTAACCTTCCCGGAACGAACCTCAGTACCCCGTCACTGACAGAAAAAGACAAAGATGATCTGTCATTCGGGCTTGAAAACGGGGTTGACTTTGTAGCCCTCTCTTTCGTCAGGGCCCCGGAGGATGTAGCAGAACTCAAAAAAGTGATTAGAAAATCGGGCATGGATGTGCCTGTAGTGGCGAAGATTGAAAAACCGGAGGCCGTTGAAGCCATCAACGAAATTATTGCTGAAACCGACGGTATCATGGTAGCAAGGGGAGACCTAGGAGTAGAATTGAAGCCGGAAAAGGTCCCCTTTTATCAAAAAATTATCATCGATAAATGCATCAGACAGGGGGTTCCGGTCATAACTGCCACACAAATGCTCGAAACGATGCGCGATTACCCGACCCCGACCCGCGCGGAAACATCGGATGTGGCCAATGCTATTCTTGATGGCACCGATGCCGTGATGCTTTCCGGTGAAACAGCTTCTGGACGATACCCGGTTGAATCGGTTCGAATGATGAGAAGAATCATCCAGGAGACCGAATCTCATCTAAGAAAATACAAGGGAAAGTTTTTTCACGATGTACCTCCCAATGACACCTTTCCCGACACCATCAGCCGGGCTGCGTGTGAGGCCGCTTACACCATGAACGCGAAGGCCATTGTCGCCTTCACCCAGTCGGGTGCGACAGCCCGCCTCATCTCTAAATACCGCCCTTTCACGCCCATTATAGCCTTTACCCCCAGCGACAGGGTTCGTGTCCGATTGCTTCTGAACTGGGGGGTTCAGAACTATAAAATTCCCCTGGTTCGCTCTTTTGATGAAATGATTAAAGAGGTGGAGTCAACCCTTCTAAGTGGCAAGATTGTGAAAGAAGGGGATACCATTGTCATTTCAGCGGGTGCACCTTTAGGGATAGGGAAAATAACCAACGCGATGATGTTGCATCAGATAGGGAAGTAGTTCATAATACCCATAAACAGTTCGGGGGAAGCAAGTTTCATGAAGATTGAACTCAGGAAAAATGGCATTATCCTCTTCGTTCTGACGCTGATAATCTTTGTGTCTTATCATGCGTCCATCGCTGGCGATGTCGTCTTAAAGGCGGGAAGGACAACCCTTGCTGAGATCAAGGGGGACAAGACAGTCATCATCCGGGGCGAGGAATTCACTTATAAACGGATTAAAAAGGACAAGCGCCTGAAAATTGTCAGTCTAAACAGTCAGAAAGGGGTTTTTTTGAAGCGTTACGGCACACGCATAAGGCTTCGAGACCTTGAAGGAAACTTGATCCATCTCATCATAAAGGCTGGCATCTTTTACAAAGTCAAAACCGTCATGGGAAAAGAGCTGGCTGCGATAAAGCGGGAGCCAGGGAAGGTTACAGTCTCAAACAGGGACTCAAACTCCATTTATCACGTGGGGCCTGAAAACGGAAAAATTATCTTCAAAGATGAAAATGGGAGCACCATCTTTAGCCTGGAAGGGGAAACCAACCCGTTTCCTGCCGCTTTTCTTGCTCTGACACCACTGTCTCTCGTGGAACGCGTGGCATGTTACCTAACGTATCGGTAAATGAATCTTAAAATTCGGGGAGCCAATTGCTTAGTCTTAAGAAGTAGAGACAGTAAGGGAAAAGGGGGCAGGGGAAAAAAGTTTACCCCAAAGGGGGCACGTAACGATGGGATATTTGAGGGAGTCA
>JALTEW010000495.1:0-2166 GCA_027073795.1 bacterium
GTCTCCAACCCAACTGTGCAAGAGTATTTCCGAAGGTTCGGAGCCCTGACAGAAAGGGGAAGGATCACCTGGGTAGAGCCGGTGATGAACAAGATCAATGCCCTTCTCTCTGATGAGAGGTTAAGACAGATCTTCTCGTCTCCTAAAAGTTCCTTTAATTTAAGGGAGATAATAGATGGGAGGAAGATTCTTCTTGTCAAGCTCGACAAAGGGAGGCTCAAGGATGCATCCGATCTCTTGGGATCCCTCATCTTGGCTGAGATCCAGTTAGCTGCTTTCTCCCGAACGGACATTCCCCAGAGCAAAAGAATCCCTTTTTACCTTTACATCGATGAGTTCCAAAACTTTGCCACTGAATCCTTTGCCAGCGTCTTATCCGAGGCAAGGAAATATGGGCTCTCTTTAACCTTGGCCCACCAGACCTTGGCACAAATTCCAAACGAGCTCAAAGGTCTTATCCTGGGGAACACCGGCATCCAGGTATATTTCAGGCTTAACCGTCAGGACGCTCAGCTTCTGGCAAAGGAGGCCTTCAGCTATTCAGGATATGAGGTTAAGAGAGCAAGTCTCCATGGTCCTAGTTTCTGGTCATTGGCCGAGGAATGGGAACACTACATTGAAGAACTCCAAGGCCTTCCCCCAAGATACTGTTACGTAAAACATAAGATAGAGGGTGGGATGATCCCTCTCTACACAGCAGAGGTTGAACCTGCCTGGCAGGTTTTAGGCATGGATGAGGAAGAATACCTTGAACTCCTAAGAAGCCTTCCTTTCGGAAGAAGATACCTTGTGGCAAGGGAAGAAGTAGCTATGCCTCAGCCAATAAAAGTAGCCCCGGAGCTCCTTCCCAAAAAGAAGACTCTAAAAAGACCGCCCATCCCTAGTGAGATTCTCTCTCAGAAACCATTAGCAACCGAGAAGAAAGCCCTTTCCCAACACAGGTATCTTCAGTCCCTGATTAAAAAGTTTGCTCAGGAAGTTGGTTACAAGGCAGTCATCGAGAGATCCCTTCCCGATGGTTTGGGAAGGGTGGATGTCAGCCTTGAGAGGAACGGACTTAAGATCGCCTGTGAGATCTCGATAACAACGGACGAGGAAAACGAGCTTTTGAATATCGAAAAATGTCTCAAAGCTGGGTATGAGAAGGTAATCCTCTGCTCCCCTGAAAAGAGAAAGCTAAACAAGATAAAGGCTTTGGCCTCAGAGCGACTCGATACACTCGATAGAGAAAAGGTTTTCTTCCTCCAACCAGAAGAGATCCTCCCTTTCCTTAAAACACAGACCACTACTTTAAAGACAGAGGAGAAGAGAATAAAGGGCTACAAGGTGAAAGTCCACTATAGGCCCCTAAAGGGAGAAGAGGAGAAAATGAAGAAGGAAGCGATTGCCAAGGTGGTTATCGAATCTTTGCAAAGGATGCGCGGAAAGAGGGAGGTTGGCAATTAGGTTACTAATAGCTGTTGTCAAGGATTAACTCCAATAGTACGCCATTATCATCCCCAGGATTAAAACATAGATCCAAGGATATAGGTACCTTGTCCTAGCTCACCGCTGCGCTCCAACACATCCATGAACTCAGAGAGGAACGGAGCAAGCCTCTTGGAACGGAGCTTGCTGGACAACTCTCACAGCTCAAGCAAGGCTGCTTTCACCTCATTGGTATATACCCGGGGTCGTTCACGCCGGCCCCTCGACCTAGGCTTCCTCCTGAAAGCACGAATTGCTGTCTTGCGGTGGTAGCTGGTCAATCCGACAAGTCCCCGATGCTCTTGCGGGCCACCTCTTCCTCCCTTCGTTTGGTAAGCAATATGTAAGGAATCTCCCCGCCTTCGGTAACATTTTTAATGGGGAACTTCACAAACTTGCCAATCCACACAGTATGTGCTATAGTATTTTTTGTTTTTAGGAGAGACCCCCATTGGGTATGCGCCTTTTAAACTAGACTGGTAGTAAACAAAGGGTCACTCTGGGGGAGGGCCCAGTTCTTATAAAGAAAAGGGAGGTCAACGAAAAACAAGTAACAGGTGTCCTGAAGCAAGATAATAAAAAGATTAATGAGGGACTTTATTTGCTCGTGGTCTCAAATTAGAGGTAGACGAGATGCGGTCTCGTGAGAAAGTGAACCTGCGTGGCTCTGAAAACTCTGTCAAGAGATTATTCTACTTC
>JALTEW010000495.1:2176-4946 GCA_027073795.1 bacterium
TACTTCTCTCTGGCTTTAGGATTTTTTATAATTGTTCTTAGTTCTTTAGAATTTTTTATTAAATATAATCCACTAAAAACTCAATGGCTTTTTAATTGGGCTTCAACCCATCGCAGCATGGTAGGAGTCCTTTTTGATGCGATGCTGTGGCAGGGATTGTCAGTAATTCTGTTAATCGTCACTATCGAAGTCAGAGACCAACAAGAGAACATTCGGTGGATCAAAGTTTTGCTGGAATCGGCGGTAGTAGTGCTGGGAACAATAGCAATAATGGGACTAGAGGTCTTTGTTGAGAAAGTATTCTTTAAACCTTCCTTGTTTTATCTTAGACCGACGATCACTCTTGGCGATGGGCCAGTCACTGAGCTATTTTATAGAATTCTACAATTCCTAGGGGTGGAACTCGGGAAAGGGACTGGTACCTCAGCGCCTTCAGGCTTCGCTCTCCGGCAGACTATAATTTTCCTCCTCATCACCATGTATCGAAACAGATTTCTCAAACATAATTCATTAAAAAGCAACACTATCTCTGGTCTCAATATCACCTTCCTTCTGCTCGTTCTATTGAGCCGGCTTCTTATAGGAGCACACACTGTCTCTGATCTCGGGTTAGGAACAGGAATAGGAATATTGAGTTTCTGGCTCGCTTTCAGTTTAATAGAAGTGGTTAAAGGACGTTTAGAATATCTGGAAGAGCTAGCCGTTCCTGGTCTTACATATTTTTTAACGGTTCTCTTCTTCTGTCATAATCCTACCCATTGGTTGCTTCTTGGCGCTATAACTTCTGCAATCGTATTATTAACTTATTTATCAGCTTCTTATTATCAATCTCTGAGAAAGAATTGCAGCAGTGGGTTTAGTACTTTTAGCAGGAGGCATCTATCATGACGGTGTTCTTGAATCATGTCGTGGCAGTAGTATTAGTTGTTTTAGCTATTAAGCCTGTGATCCGTCTTACCAGGAAACCTTTCGAACGAAATTTTCGTGATGCTCATAGAAAGGGAGGCTTAATTTTGGTATCTATAGGGTTCATGTACTTCTTTTTGCCAATGTTGTTTTCAGTAACTGGCGTAGGATTGTTTATAGCTCCAAACCCATCTATTCACCAAGCAATTAAAGATCTTTCCAGTGCTCCACAAGAGCTACCAGGGGCAGAAGGTATAGTAACGGGTGCTATTCTAGCAAGTGCGCTGACTGTTGCTATAGCAAGGCTGCTGACCGTGGTATATCACCCTTTTATGGTGAGGACGTTATATTTCTACACATTGGCAAGCTTGGCTTTTTTTGTAATTATGTGTTATCTGAACCCTCAGTATATTGAGCTAATATTTGAGCATGTTTTTAACCGTAGCTCTATATGGTTGTTTTTCTTGGCGGGTATAATTACAGGGACTGTGACTGAGCTTCTCATCGAAACTGGAGTACGGTCAGGGGAGAGCGGCTCTTAAGAAAATCCATCAAATGATTGATATTTTACTTCAAGAAAAAGCAGGCTTATTTAGAGCCTGCTTTACCATTTAAGATTAGAGAGGAGATTAATGGCTCCCGTCCTCGTCTCCATCTATAGTGATTTTGAAATGGCGAAGTAAAAAGAACCCAAGAATGGCTAAAAAGGAGCCGCCAAACAAGAAAATCTTTTCCCAAAAGGGCCCATTTGGCAGATAGCTGAAGCAATTAGACATCTTCACCCACCTCCTTCTCTCTATGTAAAGGATCCTATGTAATATTATCATAAAATACCAAAATGTACAACCTGATTACATAGACGGGATCCTAAACCCATATTTTTATATTGCCATCGTGAAAAATCTACTCCTCTAATGTCTCGATTCATTTGTCAATGACCACCATTTTTATTATACCATAAAAATAGATAACTTTAGACACGGGCTAGGTCACGAAGGGCCTTAGATAGTGTTCCGTTAAGTGTGTGCCCGGGGAAGAAACGCGATGGCCTTCTCGAAAAACGAAGGGAGGGAAACATCACCATACACGACTGTCGAGCAATTCAATAAGCTGGCGAAGGAAATTGGTCAAGCGAATACTGTTGGAAAAGCGAGATCTGTACCTGGAGGAGTATCCAACCAAGAGAATAAGGTAGACAGTGGGACTATCTAGCCTAGAGACTAAGGACTACCTCGACCCGCCAGAGGATGGAAGAAACAACGATAGCGTTTGCTATCTGATTAGCTATTCAAACTTCTCAAAAGCCTGACTTAAAAACGATTCTAACTTGTCTCTCAGTTCTTTCCTTCTTTGGCTCTCTTTCTCCTTTTCCCAGCGCCTGATGGTACTTGGATCCACTTCCAAGAGCCTAGCCAGCTTTTCCTGGCTTAACCCAAGGACTCTGCGGGCAAGGACAATCTTTTCTCCTAACGCCTTGACCTTCTTCCCAAAGGGGATGTAACCTAGGAAATCGATGATCTTTGGGATATATTTGGGAGGTGGTGATGTATTATTATTTTCCCAGTTACAGATTGTATCCGGGGAGACCCCCAGGATCCTGGCAGCTTCCTTCTGCTGAAGACCGCGGTCCATTCTCTTTTTCCGCAAATGATCCCCTAGAGTTTTGGGCCTCTGAGGATAGCCCTTTGGAGGAGGCTTTTTCGACTTCAGGGTTATATGACAAAAAGGCAACGCAGGCATGTCCGTGCGGGTACTTGGGTGACCCAGTACATCCGTGCACGTGCACTCTGCACGAGATTCGTCAGTACCGTAAGCGCTTATCCGGCCCGTTCCTCGACCGGATTGACCTATTCGTTCAGGTACC
>JALTEW010000496.1 GCA_027073795.1 bacterium
GTATGCGCAAGATCCTCGTTATCCTGAACAGTATGGTAAAAAATATGTCCTGCTGGCAACCCCCTACTCCCCAAAAAAAGCTCTTGACATGAAAGACAGTTGCTTTTACCCTTCACCCTTAACAATCTTTTCACCAAACGCGTACGCCTCTTTCATAATTTCGGGGTTGTTCTTCGCATCATCTTTCCTTTCCAGCCCCTTGTAGAACAGTCCTCCTTCATAGTCCATGTCCAGGGCATCGTAGAAATACTTCGCCACATACTTAACCCCTTCAAACAGGTTTTCCCCCTTTGTCGCCCCCACGGCAATGAGATATCCCCTACCGCTCTCGTGGTTCTTCCACTGCTCCCGGGGCTTCTTTAACATCCGCCTTGACCACATGGCCTGAGCCCGATCCACAACCGCCTTGACCTGGGCGGATATTCCATAAAAAAAGATGGGAGAGGAGAGGATAATAACATCTGCCTCTTCGAAAAGGGGATAAACCTGCTGCATATCATCCTTTACCACACATTTCCCTGTCTTATCGCATCCTCCACATTCTTGGCAGCCCGACATATTCAGATCTCTTGCATAAATTTTCTTTGTTTCGGCGCCCGAGTCAACTGCCGCTCTGAGAATTTCGTCAAGAATAACCTCACTGTTTCCCTGTTTCCGCGGGCTTCCATAGATCCCCAGTATCTTCAATATTTAACTCCTTAATGGTTTGTCTCGTTTGTCTCGTTTGTTCCGTTTGTTTAGTTTGTCTGGTTTAGTTTGTTGGCTCGCCTTTCCACAAAGCGTAAGGTGTAAAGTGCTTAAAATTTCATTAAACACTTAAACCACCTACTCCGTGGAATACGCCTATAACCTAACTTTGCCACTTTCACGGGGCATTCACTTTTCACTTTTCACTTTTCACTTTTCACTTTTCACCTTCCATATCGAATTCCCGCACATCAAAGAAAAAACCGCTTTTATTCAAAAAATTCAGCTCCGCTTCAACCGCAGCGATATGGTTCTCTTCAACCGCGAGAAAACCGGCAAACATTTTCCCGGCTTCATCCGAGAATTCTTCCGTAAGCTTTCTGTAAAAGTCCGAGGTTTCAATCTCCGCTTTCAAAGCCTTGCTCAGGGCCTGCTTCACGTCTCCCCGATCCTCTTCCAGAAGCTTCTCTTTTACGGAAGCAACTTCACTATCCATTCCCCCCATGGCCGGAACATTTGATTGCATGGGTTCTACTTCAAGTTTCTCATTTTCTATCCAATGGTTCAGCTGGTCGTTCAGATAGTCGAAGTGACGCTGTTCATCGTCTGAAAGCATCTGGAAAAAGCGCTTCACCTCGGGGGTAGAGGTCCGGCGGGCTTCTTCCCCATACAGGTCACGAATTTTTTGCTCATATTGCATGGCTGTTCCTATGGCTTCTTTTATATTCATATACCTTCTCCGTTCCATAAACTTTCATTACGCTCCATCAAGGCTACTCCGTTCCATTTCCTGGTACCAGGCGGCGGGATCAGACATGTAAAGCTTCATATCTTTCAGGGCTGTGTAATGGCCCCGCTCCTCGGCTACCATTTTTTCTATAAATTCCCTTTCAAGTGGTTCCGCCGCCTGCGGGAGATAATCCTGGTAGAATTTCAACGTCTTGTACTCAAAATCGATCCCTACATCCAGGGCCTCCAGCTCCCCCGGGGTTGCTTCTATGGTCTGACCATGCTGGGTAGCCATTTCCCTGAACAGGGCATTCACGTCTTTGTGACCCACATCCATGGATTTCCACTCATCCGTCCATGCATTATCATCCTTCAGTTTATTGTAAATCTTCAAAATCCTTCCGTAATGGACCCTTTCATCCTTCATCAGCGTTTCGAAGATTCCTTTACCCAGGGCATCATGAGCAGATTCCATGGCCTTTCGATAGAATTTTTCCCCCTTCTCTTCCATGGACAGGGCTGTTTTCAACATTTCCAGTGCCTTTTCATTGACTTCAGACATTTGACGACTCCTTTCAACAATTAATGAATCTCATTGAGGATCATATCTCCTCAAATTGATCCTTTTTCGCCCCGCAAACGGGGCAAGACTCGGGGAGAACACCATCCGAGACATAACCACAAACTTTACATACATAATAGGTCGTTTCCCTTTCTTCCATAAAATGGGACATGGCCCTTTTATACAAAACGGCATGCGTTGCCTCCACATCCCGGCTCTGGCTGAAGATTTTTAAAGCTGCCTGGTCTTCTGACTCCGAGGCCACCTTCATGAAGGCCTCATAGGCCTTTTCCGCCACCTCTTCCTCAGACTCAAAACTCATCTTGAGGTTCATCTCGGTATCCTTCAGGATTCCCAGCCTTTTCATGGCCCTGTACCCGTGAACCGCTTCCGAGGCAGCGATGGCTTCAAAAAGATGGGCGATCTGGGGAAGGTCTTCGACACGGGCGATTCGTGCAAAGGCCTTCAGCCTCATTGCCGCCTTTGCTTCTCCCTCATAGATTTTCCTGAAAATCTCCTTCAGTGCATTATCTTTCATCGTCCCACTCCTACAATTTCTTGAGGGCTACATTGGCAGCGATGAGAATGGGAAGCCCATACCGTGGCAAAAGGAGGCGCATAGACAAGCTGCAGGTGCCATAGGATTTCCTCCTTTAAATAATAATACTTACTATTTAATTATACGCTTTGCTGAAAACTTGTCAAGCATATTTTTGCAAAATATTTTCATATCTTTCAATATATTGTATTTATTGAATAATTTACAACATCACATGATTTTAAGCTTGAAATTTGTGCCTGATTCTGATATTTAGATGCTATGAGAAAAATGGGAAGATTTACAAATTCACCGGTCAATCAAAATTCAAGGCGCAACCAGTTTAAAAGCCTCAATGCCACAAGCCTTTACTGCCCAAAGTGCAAGGCCGCCATGCCGGTCGTGGAAAGGCTCCTTCTCATCCTCCCAGACGGGGAACTTTATGAATACAGGTGCCGGCGCTGTGGCACCTCGCTTGGCGAGAGAAAAATAACGAAGAAACCTGAGCCCTTCCTGGTAAGATAATATGGCGCATCTGACGCAGATTCGACAATCATTTATGGGTCTTATCCAGAGGCTGGATAAAAACCCCGTTGGCGCACCTTTTGCTGAGGCCATCCACATGATTCGTCGGGAAGCCTGGCCCCCTCCCCCCAAAGATACGGCTGAAAAATTCATGAAAGTCACCAGAGAGAAAGGAAAACTGTAAAATGAGAAAGCAGGGTGGATTCTTCAAACGCCTCAGAAACGGCCTCAGCAAATCCCGAGAGCAATTAAACGAAAAATTCGAAACCGTCTTTGTGGGACGGAAAGAGATTGACGAAGATCTTCTTGAAGAATTGGAGGAGATTCTGATCACCTCCGATATCGGTTTTGAGACGGCTCAGGACTTGATCGAGTCTGCCCGGAAAAAGGTCCGTCGCAGGGACATCGATAATCCAGAATCCCTGAAACATTCTATCGAAGAGGAAATGATCACCCTTCTGAAGCCAAGGGAAGGCCACCTTCCCATCAACGACCTTCCCATCGCGCCATACGTGATTTTTTTCGCTGGTGTCAATGGTGTTGGCAAAACAACAACCATTGGGAAACTGGCCCTGCACCTGAGAAAATCACGGAAAAAGGTCATTCTCGCCGCGGCGGATACCTTCCGCGCCGCTGCAACGCCTCAGCTTGTCTTGTGGGGTGAAAAATCAGGTGTGAATGTCATTGCACACCAGGATGGTTCTGATCCCTCGGCCGTTGTCTATGATGCGATACAATCGGCGCAGCATCACTTGGCGGACTTCGTGCTCGTAGATACGGCTGGCCGACTCCATACCAAGAAAAACCTCATGGAGGAGCTGAAAAAAATGTGCCGGGTCGCTGACAAGGTTATGCCAGGCGCCCCCCATGAAAGACTCCTGGTACTTGATGCCACGAACGGGCAAAACGCCATCATGCAGGCAAAGATGTTTCATGAAGCCATTGGCCTAACCGGCCTGATATTAACAAAATTAGACAGCACATCCAAAGGCGGGGTCATCCTTCAGATCGCTCATGAGTTTGATATCCCCATTCACCTGATCGGTGTAGGAGAGGGGTTGGAAGACTTACAGAACTTTGAAGCTGAGTCTTTTGTGCGGGCGATGTTTTAGAGATGAAGATAGGATAACATATCACCTGCCTTGACTTTTGCGCACATCCGCGTAATATTTTTAAGTGAGTGGAGGCAATAAAAATGATTGAAAAGGTGCTTGAAAAGATAGCGGATCAAGTCCTTGCACTGGATGAGGCGTCTCTCTCCACACTAAGGGCCAAATACCACACACGCCTTCAGCATTTCGATGCCACAAAGGAATGGGAGCGAGCCGTCATTATTTACTTTATCATCAACTCCGTCATTACCAAAAACAATATGTTCAATGATAACATCAAGCGCCTCGAAGAACAGAGAAAACACGGCAATCTTAGGAAAACACCTCCCGCGCGGGTCGGCAAACCTCACCTTACCCTGATAAAAAAATAGGCCTCGAATCTTCATCTGCCTGTGCGTCTTGCCCGCAGACAGGAAAATGAACGCGGATTTTTTATTTTTAGACAGGATGAACGGGCCTGCCCTGGTGCACCATTCCTTAGATAAGCCTTCGAGTTTTCATATCTTGATGCTCTGCAGAAGAAATATGTGGCATGCAGCGGGCTGGGCCAGGGACAGACAGGATAAGTGAAAAAACAAGGGCAAAAGGCAAGAAACATGAGGAGGGAGAGCTGAGTTCAAAGTTCAAAGTTAGTAGTGAGAAAGCGAGGGAGCGAGGAGTTTTAAGTGATTAGGTTGTTAAGTTTGGTTTTTTTCTTTAAAACCTGCCTCACGCCCCAGTGAAATACGCCTACGGCTGTCCTTCAGAATTTCACGGGGCAAAGCAAAGACGCCAAGT
>JALTEW010000497.1 GCA_027073795.1 bacterium
CCCTTCTTTGTCAATATAAAAGGGTGGATGGTCCCTCTACACCCCCTTTTTAAATCTTCATTTTCCCTGACTTTGAACATACAAGGCACAGAAATTGGATTTCTTACGAAGCCGTCAATGCTATTCTTGACAAAAAACAGCTTGAAACGATATATCAAATACAAATTGTGCACTTGTGTTTAACCAAAAGGGGTAAGAACTATGAGTAAGCTCAGCCATGTCTTGGAAGCAGTTAAACACCTTTTGTTCAGGTTGGATGAAATCCTGCATATTGTTGTTGCCATTCTCCTGATTGCTCTTGTCTTTAGCATGGCCTTTTACACGGTAACCCATTTCAAGGTTTGCTCGCCTGAAACGGTTTTGAAGGTAATTGATGATATTATGCTAATGCTCATTATTCTTGAATTGCTGTGGCCTGTTTTGAAGTTTCTCAGGAAGGAAAATTTTTCCCTAAGCCCTTTTATCTATGTTGGTATTATTTCCGGGGTCAGAAGGATTCTGACCATAGAGGCCAGGGCATCCATCGAACACCTTGAGGGCTATTATCATTTTGTTGAAATTGGCGTGAGTGTGGGTGTCATCTTGATTCTGGGGGTAACGCTTTTGCTGTATGAAAGTACGAGGAGAGGAAAACTGGATGATGAGTAGGGATTTTGTTTGACATGTCAGATGATTTGTTCTAAAAGTTACTAAACGTTAGTTAAAAAAGTCAAAAAGGAGGTCGGTTATGGAAATCAAGACAATAGGTGTGGTTGGCGCTGGTGCCATGGGAAGCGGAATCGCTCAAGTGGCAGCTACGGCAGGGTATCAGGTCATCATGCGGGATATCGAGGACCGGTTTGTAGAAAAAGGGATGAGTGGTATTGACAAGTTCCTGACCAAGAGTGTTCAGAAGGGAAAGGTTACGGAGGACCAGAAAAAAGAGATTATGGGACGTATCAAGGGAACGACCAATCTGGAAGACCTGAAAAACGTGGATTATGCCATCGAGGCGGTTATCGAAAACCTCGATCTGAAAAAGGAGGTTTTCAAGGCGCTTGATGGGATGTGCAGACCCGAGGTCGTCCTGACGAGCAATACCTCATCCATGTCTATTACTGAGATTGCATCAGCAACAAATCGTCCGGACAAGGTTGCCGGGATGCATTTTTTCAACCCCGCCCCGATTATGAGGCTCGTTGAGATTATTCATGGTTTCAATACAAGTGACGAGACCATTAAGGTGGTTTTTGACGTGACGAAAAAAATGGGCAAGGACCCTGTCGAGGTTAAGAAGGACAGCCCGGGGTTCATTGTGAATCGTATCATGATCCCGCATATGTTAGAGGCTATCAAGATTGTGGAGGAGGGAATTGCCACGCCCGAGGATGTGGACAAGGCAGTTAAACTTGGGTTGAATTATCCAATGGGCCCCTTCGAATTGATGGATTTGACGGGGATCGATATCGCCTATCACGTAACGGAATATTTCTTTAAAGAGCTCAACAAGGAGTTGAAGTGGGTTTCACCGAACCTCCTGAAGACCATGATCCGTTCAGGGCGTTTGGGGAAAAAGACCGGTGCCGGGTGGTATGGCGAAAGCAAATAGAGCTATCGTTCTAAAGGCCGGGAACGGGGAGCCATGATCGTGGCTCCCCGTTTGTAAAGGGACCTGCGGGGGGTAGGATGATGGAAGAAAAAACATCTTATTTATTCGATACCCATGCCCACCTGGGTCTTGAAGGCACCTTTGATAGGGATCTGGAAGAGGTTTTACGCCGTGCAGATGCAGCGGGTGTCCAGGCGATTGCCACAGTGGGGATTGACTTGTCTGAGAGCAAAAAGGCGGTCAAAATAGCGCAGGCGCATGAACGCGTCGTGGCTGTTGTGGGTATCCACCCTCACGAGGCAAAGGAGGTAACGGATAAAGTTTTGGAGGCCATGTGTTCCCTGGCAAAAGAGGATAAAGTAGTAGCCTATGGCGAGATTGGCCTTGACTTTTACAGGAACCGGTCCCCCAGAGCTGCTCAGTTCGCCGCATTCAGGGAACAGATCAGGCTTGCGAAGAGCCTGAACCTTCCCATTGTCATTCATGACAGAGATGCCCATGAGGAAACCCTGAAGATTTTGAAAGAGGAAAAAGCAGAAGAGGTAGGTGGAATTCTGCACTGTTTTAGTGGGGATGTCAGGATGGCATGGGACTGTATTGCTATGGGTTTTTTGATTTCTATTCCCGGGACGGTAACCTTCAAAAACGCGAAAAGGGTTCAGGAGGTTGTCAGGGATGTCCCGCTCGATTACCTGGTGGTTGAAACCGATTGTCCTTTTCTGACCCCCGTTCCCCATCGGGGGGAAAGGAATGAGCCAGCCTTTATCCGTCATACAGCGGAGACAATTGCGGCGATTAAAGAAGTTCCTTTCGAAGGGGTCGCCGCGGCTACCACCCAAAACGCCAGAACCATCTTCAGGATAACTCC
The DNA here is from genome assembly GCA_027073795.1 of bacterium. Taxonomy (GTDB): domain Bacteria; phylum Desulfobacterota; class S145-22; order S145-22; family S145-22; genus S145-22. Next base: position 2,457 of record JALTEW010000497.1, read on the forward strand.
GTAAATCATTCATCACAAGGGGAATAAACCGATGTCTTATGCCTTTATTGTTGTGGATATGCTTGTGGGTTCTTTCACAAATCCCGATGCGCCCCTTTACCGGGAGTCAAGAAAGATTATTCCCGTAATTCAGGGGCTTCTTGAAGGGGCACGTACCCACGATTTTCCTGTCATTTACGCCTGTGACAGTTTTATGCATGGGGATTTCATTTTCAAGGGCCGGCTGAAGGAACACGCTATTCGGGGAACGGACGAGGTTAAGGTGATTCCCGAGCTGATGCCTCACCCTCAGGATACCGTGTTAGAGAAACGTCGTTTCAGTGCCTTTTTCAAAACCGATTTAGATCAAACCTTGAGGTTGTGGAATATTCAAACAGTCGTGGTTATGGGTGTCACGACTCACTTCTGTGTTCTGACTACGGCCCTCGATGCCATTGCCCATGACTTTGCCTGCACGATTGTCGAGGACGGCTGTTGCTCACATAAGGAGGAAATTCACCGAGGTGTCTTGAATGCGTACAGGCATTCTGCGCTGTATCCCCTTTTAAGGGTGCTTCCATCGGAAGAAATCAAAAAGGAATGTTTCGGTGATTGAACGTGTCAAGGCGATACTCTCCAGCAGGCCCAAACGGGTCTTACCCCTTGACGGCCTGACGCCCGCCGCGGTTACGGTTCCCCTTTTTTTAAAGGAGGGGGTGTGGAATGTTCTTTTAACCCGGCGAACGCAGGGGGTCCGCCATCACAAGGGAGAAATTTCCTTCCCCGGTGGGGCGATGGATGATGGGGATGCTTCCCTTCTGGAAACGGCTCTTCGGGAAACGGAGGAAGAGGTAGGCATCAAGAGAGGGGCTATCACCCTGTTGGGGGAGCTTGACGACATTCGTACAATGTCACGTTTTCGGGTAAGCCCTTTCGTTATGACCTTTCCATATCCCTACCTGTTTCAGGTCTGTCGCGCAGAGATAGACGAGGTCCTGGAGATTTCCCTTGCAGGGCTTCAGACCGAGGCAAGGCTTGAGGAAAAAATTGCGGAATACGAGGGGGAACGGGCCTCCGTCTATTACTATTATTATCGTTCCGTTGTGGTCTGGGGGGCTACCGCAAAGATTCTCAAGCAATTGCTTGACTTGGTTGACTTCCGTTAGGCAGGTCTTTGATGATGCAGCGATGAGATTGGTTGAGGACAGCGGTTCGAGGGGATGTCTGGATGCGTGGCCTCGATCAGGAAAATAGGGGGAACTTGGAGGACAGCTTGTGAAGCAAGCGGTCATGAGAAAGGCAGGGAAGGAATTTTTTCGTCACACATTCTAAAATGACTTGTAAACGTCTTTTATTTGTGCTAATGGACAAGACCGTTTGAAAAGGGAGGTGTGTAAAAGTGTATGATTGGGAAATGGCTGGTAAGGTTTTTTTCTATGGGTTTTCGGGCGTTTTTGCTTGTCTGGCGATATTGATGTTTTCCATCCAGATCTGTGGTGCTATCTTGAAAAATTTCAAGAAGAAGTCGTAGTATCGTATTTCAGCATTCAGTTTATGGTAAAGCGTAAAAGATTTTTCTAAGGAGTTGAGAATGGGTGCCTTTTCTATGAGTAGTTTGTTGTTAAAGACAGGAATTCTTCACCTGACTTTTGGCCATGTGGTGATGTGGGCCATTGGTTTCCTGTTTATTTATCTCGGCATCAAGAAAGATTTTGAGCCACTTCTGCTGGTGCCGATTGGGTTTGGTATTTTTATCGTGAATCTTCCCCTTGCCCCACTGGCGGGTAAAGGAGACCTCATCTGGATCTTCTATCACTACGGCCTCGAATGGGAGGTTATCCCACCGGTCATCTTTATGGGTGTAGGGGCGCTAACCGATTTTGGTCCTTTAATTGCCAATCCGAAGACGTTGCTTCTCGGAGCCGCCGCTCAATTTGGGGTCTATGTAACCTTCTTTGGCGCCATCGCGCTGGGGTTTACTGTAAAAGAGGCTGCCTCCATCGGGATTATCGGGGGGGCGGATGGCCCCACATGTATCTATCTGACGGCCAAACTGGCCCCGAGATTGCTGGGTGCCAATGCGATTGCCGCCTACTCCTATATGGCGATGGTTCCCCTTATTCAGCCACCAATTATGAAACTTTTGACGTCCAAGAAGGAACGACAGATTGTGATGAAGCAGCTTCGGCCGGTTTCAAAGCTGGAAAAGATTCTGTTCCCCATGATTGCAACCCTTGTGATTTGCCTCCTCGTGCCGGATTCTGCACCCCTGATGGCGATGTTGATGTTGGGAAACCTGTTCAGGGAGTGCGGCGTGGTTCAGCGTCTGTCACATGCCGCACAGAACGAGCTTCTCAATATTGTCACAATCTTTCTTGGAATTGCTGTGGGAACAACCATGAGGGCAGAAACCTTCCTGAACCCACAACCTATTTTTATCTTTATTCTCGGGCTTATCGCCTTTGGTTTCAGTACGGCTGGCGGGTTGTTAATGGCCAAGTTTTTCAATCTGTTCCTCAGGGATAAAATCAATCCCCTAATCGGTTCGGCCGGGGTGTCAGCTGTTCCCATGGCGGCCCGGGTTACACAGAAAGTAGGCCAGGAGGAAAACCCAAGAAATTTTCTCTTGATGCATGCCATGGGACCCAATGTGGCTGGTGTTATTGGAACTGCCACGGCGGCAGGGATGTTTTTGGCCCTTCTAAAGTAGCCCTTGACAATGGCCTTGTTTAAAAATAAAAGGGTGGTAAAACCACCCTTTTATTTTAGGTGAGGAGGAAAAGATGGGAGCAAAGAATCCAGTTAGGGTTACTGACACCACGTTGCGCGATGGACACCAGTCCATTTTCGCCACGCGCATGCGCACGGAAGACATGATTCCTATTGCAGAAAAGATTGATCAAATGGGATATCACTCCGTTGAAATGTGGGGAGGGGCAACCTTCGATGTCATGCACCGGTTTTTGGGGGAAGATCCATGGGAAAGGATCCGAACGCTAAAAAAGTATATGCCCAATACGCCATTCCAGATGCTACTGAGGGGACAGAATCTTGTAGGTTATCGAAACTATCCTGATGATGTGGCGGAGGCATTTGTCCAGACAGCCTGTGATGTAGGGATTGATATCTTTCGTGTCTTTGATTCCGTGAATGACGAGCGTAATTTTGAAACTTCTTTCAAGGTTATCAAGAAAAACGGCAAGCATATTCAGGGAACGGTCTGTTACTCTTTGACTGAGCGGCGGCTTGGCGGCCCGATCTACAATATCGATTATTTTGTCAATAAGGCCCTGAAGATTCAGGATATGGGGGCCGATTCCATCTGTATCAAGGATCAAGCAGGGTTGATTTCTCCCTATGATGCCTATGAACTTATAAAATCACTGAAGGAGAAACTGGATGTTCCGGTTCAGTTACATACGCATTTCACCAGTGGGATGGGGGCGCTATCGCTTCTGAAGGCGGTGGAGGCTGGTGTCGATGTGATTGATCTGGCTACGGCCCCGTTTGGCATGCGGACCTCGGAACCTGCCATGGAACCATTTATCGTGGCGCTTCAGGAAACGGGCAGGGATCCAGGACTTGATTTGAATAAGGTTTTTGAGATCGGGAATTACCTCGAAACTATCATCCCTAAATACAGGAGATATGCGGATCAAACACGTTTTTCTGTCATTGATACAACGGTTTTAGTTCACCAGATTCCGGGTGGGATGACCACGAACCTTGTCAGTCAGCTTAAACAGGCTAAGGCGCTTCACCGGCTTCCCGAGGTCCATAAAGAGGTGGCACAGGTTCGTAAAGAGCTGGGGTTCCCTCCGCTTGTAACACCCTCCAGCCAGTTGGTTGGTGCTCAGGCTGTTATGAATGTCTTGTTTGGTCGCTACAAGATGATTACCAACCAGACGAAAGACTATGTCTATGGGCTGTATGGGAAGCCTCCGGTGCCTGTTGACCCTGAAATCCAGGAGGTTGTCCTGAAGGGGTATCCAAGGGGGGAAACCCCTATCACATGCCGGGCGGCGGATCTTCTGGAGCCGGAGCTTGAAAAGGCTAAGGAAGCGACTAAAGATGTTGCGAAGTCCCTGGAGGATGTGTTGATTTACGCCTTGTTCCCGAATTCTGGCCTGCAGTTCCTCAAGTGGAAGTATGGACTCGAGCCGATTCCTGACAGTGTCAAGCCGGTGACGATTGAAGAAGTTCAAAAAGAAGAAGAATGGGTCCAGCTTGCAAGAGAGGGGAAATTAGTTCGGAAAGAAGATTGCGCAGAGGTTTGACGGGAAGCAAAATGAAATAAAGGGGATGTGCAGGTTCATGATGAGGGCATGCATATCCCCTTTTTTGAGGGGGATGGTTGGTCCGTTTAAAGTTTGGAACCAATTGCTTGAAAAAAACCTTTAAAAAGGCTACATTTAATTCTGCTAAAATATTTTTTTGACATGGGGGGGGCATTACAGTGATTTCCATCGGTATTGATATTGGCTCTGTAAGTACGGATGTCGTTGTAATGGACGATAAAGGTCACATTCTGGATGACCGCTATATCCGTAACTTCGGAAAGCCGATCCAGGTATCCTTAAATGTTTTGACTGAACTGCTTCAAAAATATGGTCCCGATTCTATTGTAAGGGTGACCTTTACGGGAGCGGGTGGAAAGCTTGTGGCGCGCCTGAGTGAAGGTTTTTTTGTTAACGAGATTATCGCTCAGGCAAAGGCAGTCACAACCCTTTATCCCGAAGCCCGGACCATTATGGACATCGGGGGAGAGGATTCGAAGTTGATTCATCTGGAGGAGGAGGGTGGATCCGTAAGAATCCGGGACTTCTCCATGAATACACTTTGCGCGGCGGGGACCGGTTCCTTTCTTGACCAGCAAGCGACCCGCCTGGGATATAAGATTGAGGAATTGGGCGATATTGCCATGCAGTCGGAGAATCCCCCGAGGATCGCGGGCCGCTGCAGCGTGTTTGCAAAATCGGACATGATTCACCTTCAGCAGATTGCCACACCGGATAAGGATATCTTGGCCGGGTTGTGCTATGCTTTGGCAAGGAATTTTAAAAGCAGCATCGGCAAGGGGGAAGAGTTCAGGCGACCCATTGTTTTCCAAGGGGGGGTTGCGGCAAATCCTGCCATGCGCAAGGCTTTTAACGATGTTCTCAAGCTTGAAGAGGGCGAGTTAATTATCCCGGAACACTTCACCGCTATGGGTGCCATCGGCTCGGTTCTGCAGGCAGAACAGGAAGGGATTGAAACAGGTGCGCCGGACCTCGAAGCGATCCGTGAACACCTGGTGAACATTGAAAGGGACGATAGGCCTCTTGCTCCTCTTACGTTGTCTTCCCTGCATGAAAAAAAGGAGTTGACTCCATCCTTACCTCCTAAGGGGAAGATAAGAGGTTATCTTGGGCTTGATGTGGGTTCCATCAGTACCAATTTGGTAATCATTGATAAGGACTTGAACCTTGTGACGAAGCGGTACCTGATGACAGCAGGGAAGCCCATAGAGGCAGTCCGGTTTGGCCTGAAATCGATAGGCGAGGAACTGGGAGATCGTGTTGAAGTCCTTGGCACCGCGACGACAGGCTCAGGACGCTATCTGACAGGTGACTTCGTTGGGGCGGATGTGGTACGGAACGAAATCACCGCACAGGCAACAGCTGCTATCCATATTGATCCAGAGGTCGATACCGTTTTTGAGATTGGGGGGCAGGACTCCAAATTTATCAGTATTGATGATGGAGTTGTGGTTGATTTCGAGATGAACAAGTCGTGCGCGGCAGGGACTGGTTCCTTTCTGGAAGAACAGGCTGAACGACTGGGCATTTCTATCAAGGATGAATTTAGTGAACTTGCATTATCAGCGAAAAGCCCGGTGAGGATGGGGGAACGTTGTACGGTCTTTATCGGGTCGGATCTTGTGCATCATCAACAAAAGGGGGCCCAGACAGACGATTTGGTGGCAGGGCTTTCCTATTCCATTGTTTTGAATTATCTAAACCGCGTTGTGGGGGACAGGCGCATCGGTAAAAACATCTTTTTCCAGGGGGGAACTGCCTTCAACAAGGGGGTTGTGGCTGCGTTCGAAAAGATTGTTGGCCGGCCCATCAGGGTTCCTCCAAATCATGATGTGACAGGGGCGATTGGTGCGGCCATTCTGGCAAAGGAGTATATGGAACAGCACCCCGGCCCCTCAAATTTCAAGGGATTTGACCTGTCGGAACGGGCCTATACGATTAAGACATTTGAATGCAAGGGATGCGATAACCGATGCCTGATACGACAGGTAAGTGTCGAAAATGAGCAGCCACTGTTTTATGGGAGCAGGTGTGGGAAATATGATGTGGTAAAGAAAAAGAAAAGAGTTGACCTCCCGAATCTCTTTGATGAGCGTGAAAAACTGCTTCTGGAGGCCTATGAGGGTGATCCGGAAGATGCCGCGGACCCAAGTGTCATTGGTATACCAAGGTTGCTGTATTTTCATGAATATTTTCCCTTCTGGCTGACATTTTTCAAAGAGCTTGGATTTAAACCCTTGATTTCATCCCCGACGAGGCGGGAGTTGATTCGAAAGGGTGTTGAGTCGGTTGTGGCGGAGACCTGTTTCCCCGTGAAGGTAGCTCATGGTCATGTCATCGATTTATTGGAAAGGGGGGCTGCCAATCTATTTCTACCGAGTGTTATTGACCAACCACCCTTGGTTGAGGGTGCCGTGAACAGTTTTAACTGCCCTTATTCTCAGACACTCCCTTATACGTTTCCTTCGGCTATTGATTTCTCCAAGTTCAAAACGCGGCTCTTGACACCGGTTATTCGTTTCGGTCAGGGTGAAAAGGTTTTAAAGAGTGACCTGGGAGCGTTTGGTAAGACGCTTGGCATCGCAAAGAAAAGAGTTCTCTTGGCTTATCAGTCAGCATGGAAAAACCAACAGGCTTTTTATGATAAGCTGCTTGAGAGGGGAAGAGAAGTTCTTGAGATGCTCGAGAGAAAAGGGGACATAGGGATTGTGGTAGTGGGCCGCCCCTATAATACCTGCGACAGCGGTGTGAATTTGAATATACCCAAAAAATTACTGGATCTGGATGTTCTTCCTATCCCGATGGATTTCCTTAAACTGGATAACCTGACATCCTCTGAAGGAATACGGGATATCTACTGGAAATATGGGCAGAAGATTCTTGCAACGGCCAAGAAACTTAAAGACAGCGAAAACCTTTATTCCCTTTATATCACGAACTTTGGGTGTGGTCCTGATTCCTTTATTACGCATTTTTTTAGAGAGGCGAGCAAGGGAAAGCCTTATCTTCAACTCGAGATTGATGAGCACAGCGCGGATGCCGGGGCGATTACACGCTGTGAGGCGTTTCTGGACAGTTTGAGAAATGTAGTAAAGAAAAAGGCATCACTTGAGCAGGTACAGCCTCAGATTGTCGAGACTCAGAAATCGGTTCCTCGTCTGAAAGACCGTGTGATTTATATTCCCCATATGGCGGATCATGCCTATGCCTTTGCGGCGGCCTTTGAGGTTTGCGGGGTTAAAGCGGGCGTTTTCCCAGAATCCAGTGAGGAAACATTGGAATATGGGAGAAAATATACTACGGGGAAGGAATGCTTCCCCTGTATCGTGACGACGGGAGACTTGATAAGGATTACAAAACTCCCGGATTTTGATCCGGATAAGGTTGCGATATTCTTTCCTTCTGGGACTGGCCCCTGTCGTTATGGCCAGTATCATCGGTTCCATCGGCTTTTACTGAATCAGTTGGGGTTTCCAAATGTTCCTATTTTTGCGCCTGAACAGGATGAGTCCCTTTATGAGGACGTGGCGGCTTTGGGAAAAAAGTTTCGCAGGTTGGGTTGGCAGGCAATTGTTGCTGTGGATCTTTTGTATAAGATGTTGCATGAAACGCGGCCTTATGAGGTCGTGAAAGGGTCTACAGATAAGGTTTATAAGCGCTGCCTGGCTAAAATCTGTGATGATATCCGTAACGAGAGAAATCTTATCGATACCTTTGAGACTATTATAGGGGATTTCAGAACGATCGAAGTAGATCGTTCCCGAAAGAAACCACTTATCGGAATTGTCGGAGAGATATTTGTTCGTTTGAACCGTTTCAGTAATGAGGATGTTATCCGAAAAGTGGAAGCTTTGGGTGGGGAAGTCTGGCTTTCCCCACTTTCGGAGTGGGTCTATTATACAAATTTTACGGCGCGTATGCGGAATTCCATCAAGAAAAAATGGCTGAGTAACCTGAAGTTATCAATCGTTGAGCATTTTCAGAAAAAAGATGAGGAAACGCTTATGAGTTTTCTTTCCCAGTATCTGAGGAATTCTCATGAGCCAGAGACGGAAGAGATTATAGATAAAGCTTCTTATTACCTCCATCCAACCTTTGAAGGGGAGGCGATTTTAAGCGTTGGGAAAACAATAGACCTAAAAGATAAGGGGGCGAGTGGTGTGATTAATATTATGCCGTTTACCTGTATGCCCGGTACCATCGTCAGTGCCATTCTCAAGCGCTTCAGAGAGGAAAACGAGCATTTTCCTATCCTGAACATGGCTTATGACGGCCAGGAACAGACCAATACCATGACCCGCCTGGAGGCCTTTATGTATCAAGCGAGGGAATTTCAACAACAGAAAACCACTTAAATGCAGGAAAGGTGAGCCTTATGGTAAAAAAGTTGGCATGGGTCCTTTGTATTTTTTTGATGGTTCCGTTTGTAACGAGTTGCGGTGAATCCCTGAAATTCTGGAAAAAGAAAAAAGAGGTGGAGGTTGTTAACAAGAAGCTTCCGCCCTTTGAGGAATTGTTTAATCGTACGGTAGAGATGTACAACAGCAAACAGTATAAGGATGCCATTAACTCTCTACTTTTCTTGAGGGAAAACTACCCGCAGAAAACGGCGTATCAGTCACGCATCACGCTTTATCTTGCAGATAGTCATTTTCATCAGAAGGAATATCCCGAGGCGATCGCGAATTATGAGGAGTTTATCAAGCTTTATCCGACAAGCCCGGATGTGCCGTATGCCTATTTCCAAATCGGGATGTCGAATTATAAACAGAGAAGAACCTATGACCGTGACGCTACCTTTGTCCGCAAGGCCATTAAGAGCTTTAAGACAGTTCTCGATATTGCTCCACCGGGTGTATTGGTTAATGAGTCCATTCGGATGATTGCCTTTTGTCAACGGGAACTGGCTATGCATGAGCTGTTTGTTGCGGATTTTTATCTCCGGACTCACCATTATAAATCGGCTATTTTGAGGTACGAAGATGTGCTCCATTCGTACCGGGATCTCAAGGTTCATGATAGAGCACATCTGGGTCTTGGAAGGGCATATCTCAGGTTGAAAGATAAGGGTAAGGCCTATCGACACCTGAGTTATGTAGCAAGGAATTACCCCTCGACCCCCTATGGGAAAGAGGCGTGGAAGTTATTGCAGAAAAAATTCAAGGTTGCCTCTGTTGCTCAACTGCCTGTCGTGACTTTTCCTGCCAAAAAGGAAACATCACGGGAAGCGAAAGTGGCGGAAAAGAAAAAGGAGAGAAAAGTTAGTCCCAAGGTTATAGTGGAAAAACCTGTGCGGAAAGCCCCCGCCAAACCCGCCAGCGAGGTTGTGAAGAAGCAGGCATTAGAGCCAAAGCCCCATGTCTATTTCCCGAAGATTACAAAGGTGCGAGAAAAACCCTCTGTCTATTTCCCGCCTGTAAAGAAAGTAGTGGAATTCCCTCCCACTAAAAGAGCTTTCAAGACGACCAGTTATCCAAAGGTTGTGAAGAAGTTGGAGAAAGGAAAGGCAGCTACCCCTAAAGGAGCTCAGAAGCCCACCGTAAGAAAAAGACCCAAGCTCAAGAAGGGGGGAAACTTGCCCCCAAACGTTAAAAAGATAGTCAAGACAGACACATTGCCCCCCAAAGGGGGAAAGGAACCTTCTTCGGGACTTGTTGGAGCGCTGGATACCCGGCAACCTATCAACATTACGTCTGACCATGTTGAGGCAAAGCAGGGAAAAAACTCCGTGCGGTTTTATGGCAGTGTCGTTGCGAAGCAGAAGGATGTAACCCTTGAATGTAATGAACTTACCGCCTTTTATACCCAGGGGGGGAAGGCTATTGACAAGATTGTTGCCCACGGAAGTGTTGCAATAACACAGCGAAACAAAAAGGTGGAATGTGGCAAAGCTGTATTCTACAATGCGAAGAGAAGGATCGTCCTTGAAAACGCTCCCGTGGCGTGGGACGGAGCCAACCGGATAAGCGGCGGGAAGATGATTTTACTCCTGGAGAAGAACGAAATTCAGGTCCTGGGTTCAAGGAAGAAGCCGACTGAACTGGTTATTTATCCGGATAAAAAATCTGATCTTATTAAAGATTCCAAGTGAGGCGAAGGGTCGTATTTTCCCCCTCGCCGGTGGATATTTCTATTTCCGCCGGGTGGTGAGAAAGAAGGCGGCAGAAGGCTGGAAAGTATTCCTGTGAAGAGGGGGGGGAATTACAGCCGTTTTTTAACACCTCCATTTCTGTTCCGGTAGGAGGGGGTAAAGAATCTTCAAACAGGATGAAAAAGGTATTTTCTTCAGGGCTGTCCACCACAATCCGAAGTTTCCCGCCACCATGGGGTCTCGCCCGCTCAATAGTGGACGAAATCCATTCGTCCACAAAAGAGGTAAAGTGAAAGGGGATACCCTTAATGGGAGGCGTTTGCGAGTTTATCCGTAAGTCCTTTTGTAGCTTGTGCTTGAAAAACATATCTCCCATCCAGAATTGTATGTTTTCCTCGACAAGCGATCCAACTTGAAGAAAGGAGGGGATTTCCTGCTCTTCCGTGCTTACTTTCCACATCATGATTTCCGCAATCCTGGATATCTGGGATGCCTGCTGAGTAATTTCGTTCAGATGTTTTAGCAACTCTTTTCTATCTTTGACTTTCATGGAAAGCAGGTCGCTGTTCATCATGATAAGTGACAGAGGTGTCATAATGTTGTGTCCGATACCTGCTGAAAGCCTTCCGATGTGTGCCAGGCGTTTTACCTTGTCAGATGTGTTTTTTGTATGGGTCATATCATCGGAACTCGTTATATTTTCTCCCTTCTTTCTGTTCTAATTAATCTTTGGAAAGAATAATGTCAAGACCAGGTGAATGCTGGGTATTTCAAGATGCAAAATTGAAAACTCCTAATTTTGCGTTCTTGATGCGTTCGCAAAAAGTCAGGATTAAACGGCGGCGAAAAGTGTTCAAACCTGTCTGCTGACTAAGGCACATAAGTTTTAGATGTGAAGTGTAAACGGTCTGTTGCCCAAACATATTAAGTATCATGGAGGTATTGGGGGGAAGTAAGGAAATAGGGGTAATTATTTTAAGAAAAAGGCAGACAATCTCTTGACAATGGTGCACACTTATTCTAATATATTAGAGGAAAATATATTACAATGGAGTAATTACCATGATGGGTCGCCAGGGAGATTTTCAGAAAAAACTCTTCATAGCGGGATTTACCTTAGACAGTCGTGTTCGTAAAGACCACATCCTAAGAAAGATAGCGAGAAAAGTGGATTTTAGATTCATCTACAAGGAAGTAGAGCACACCTACGGAGTTAATGGGAACGTATCTGTGCCGCCTCCCGTTATTCTCAAGATGATGCTTCTTTTAGTTTTATACAATGTCCGATCTGAGCGTGAGCTCATGGCCACGATACCTGAGCGCTTGGATTGGCTTTGGTTTCTGGGATACGATATAGATGACGAGATACCTAATCACAGTGTATTAAGCAAGGCCAGGGGACGTTGGGGAGTGGAGGTTTTTGAGAGGTTCTTTAAACGTATTGTGAGTAAATGTGTCGAGGAGGGATTGGTGGATGGGGACAAGCTCTTTACCGATTCCAGTTTTATAGATGCGGATGCCTCCAACAATTCAGTAGTAGACGTAACCAAGCTAAAGAGGTATCTCAACAAGGGTTACAGAGAGTTTGAGAGTCGTTTGGAGGGGATCCGGAAAGAGAAGAACGGGGTTGCCAATAAGCGGTATTTATCCACGACCGACCCGGATGCCTCTGTATCCCGACACAGGGGAGGGAAGTCCAGGTTACGCTACAAGACTCACAGGGCAGTAGATGCCAAGAGGGGAGTTATAACGTCGACGAAGGTGACGCCCGGGTCGGTTGATGACAGTCATGCCCTTAAGGAGACGATAGATCTTCACGAGGGAAACACAGGCAAGAAGGTAAAGACCGTTGTAGCGGACAGCAAATATGGCACAGCAGAGACCTATCTTCTCTGTCATGATTTAGGGATCAAGGCGCACATACCATCCCTGGAGAAGACCCAGAGGGGTACGGGGAGGCGGAAGGGCATCTTTCCCAGGGAGGCCTTTTTATATGATCCTATAAGGGATGTTTTTATCTGTCCGGTTGGACACATACTTACCAGGAAGGGTTTTTCAAAGGCACGTGGGTATTTTGAATATCGGGCTGACAGTAAGGAATGCATGAGTTGTTATTTAAAAAGGCAGTGTACGCGATCTAAGAG
>JALTEW010000498.1 GCA_027073795.1 bacterium
ATGGAATCCTGAAGTCAGGAAAAAATTTTCTTCATAAGCCCTACGCGATTCGGGATCTGTTGCGGAAGATTCGGGAAGTGCTGGACAGTGATGAAGTAAAAAGGTGATAGGTAGAAGGTAGAAGGTAGAAGGTTTACCCTGCTTGTCCTGTTGAATTCGGTGAAGCCGAGTCATTCGACTGGGATGAAATATCGCGAAGCGATCAGCCGAAGTTTACCCAGTTAAATTTTTATCCCGCCTGCCCTGTTAAATCTGGTTTTATTATTTAACCGGGGTTAAACTAAAGGGTTTTTTCGTTTAACTGGGAGCGTTAGCACTCATTTAACAGGGGGGGATTTCACAGGGGTAGAAGGTTAAAGGGTGAAAAGGGAATAAGATAACAAGATATTGGAGCTCTTTTCACTCGTTTCACGGAAACACCTTGCATCATGGTCTGTTTTGTTCCCGCCTTATTGTGTGTGCCGCGCGAGAAATTCCAAAAGGTGCCGGGTATAGGCCTCAGGCTGCTGCTCATAGGTGTTGTGACCACACTTGGGCAGCACCGCCAGTTCCCCCTTTTGAAGGTGGCGGTAGAAGGCCACGCCCTGCTCCACCTTGAACAGGAAGCTCCTGTCGGGGTAGAGAACCAGCGATGGACACTGCACCCTGGAAATCTGGGAGCGGAGATCAAACCTATCCCTTCCATAAGCGCCCCCGTACCGGCTGAATTGATGGTAAAGGGATTCGGCGTACGCCTCGCCGTGCCATTTTATCATCTTTTCCTGAATGCCTGCCTCCAACTCACTGAAGCGGCGGGGAAACTTAGCGGCATTAAATTCCTCCATCGGTATCTCGCTGAAACACTGGGTGCTGGAGGTCATGAGGGTTTTTACCCTCTCCGGGAAGGCGGCAGCAAAATCGACCCCAACGACGCCCCCCTCGCACTGGCCTGCCAGGTGGAAGGCCTTAAGGCCCAGGAAATCCACTAACTGGCGAAGTTCTTCGACGCTTTCGGCCCGGTAACGTTCACTGACATAGAAGGGGAAAAAGCCCCGCTTGTCTGACTTTCCAAAACCCCTCCGGTCGTATAAGATGACCCTGTATCCATGGCTCACCAGCCCTGGGAAAATGTCCTTCCACATCTTTGTGCACCCAAAGCCGTGGTGCAAAAGGACAATAGGTTCCCCTCCGCCATGGATTTCGTAGTAACAGTCAAATCCATTGAGTGTTATCATCGCCATAGCTTATCTCCATGCATCCCTTTACGAATCCCCTTCTACCTTCTACCCAATTCCCTACTTTCCCACAGGTTGGCAAGGGCGCGGGCCGCCCGTTCCGGCGTGGGATAATTGACCAGGGCTCCCTTTTCTTCCAGGTCACGGACCTGGGTGTCCCAGATGCCTTCCGGCGCGAGAATGGAACTTACAACGGGCTTCCTCTGATTCCAGGAGGTTAAAACCTCCCGCATCCCTTCAACAATTCCCACATTGGCGGAGGCGAACATGGTGAGCAGCAGGATTCCATCCACCCCGGGGTCCTCCATGACGGAGCGAATCAGGCGGCTTAAAGCATCTGCATTGTACCATGCGGGCCCCATATCCACGGGATTGGTTCGCAGCGCCAGGGGAGGCAGGCAGGCATTAATACTTTTCTGCGTTCCAGGTTGGAACTGGGCAAGCTCGAGCCCCAGACTCTCACACACATCGGTGGCCGCAATGCCGGGTCCCGCCTGAGCGGAAAGGATCGCTACCCGTGGACCTTTAGGGAGCGGGCATCGATCCATGGCCTTGGCTGTATCCAGTAATTCTTCCACGCTGCTCACCGCCAGAACCCCTGCCTGGCGGAAAGCACCCAGGTAAACTTCATGGTTTCCGGCCATGGAGCCGGTATGGGAAAGCGAAGCCTGATCGCCCTTATGGGATTTTCCGGTTTTATAAACCACCACCCGTTTCTCATTCTTAATACGCCTGAGTTGCGCTATCAGTTTCCGCGGTTCATCTATACCCTCCACGTAAAGCATCAAGACGCTGGTGGTCTTATCTCCCAAGAGATAATCCAAGATTTCCGGAAAATCGATGTTCAGGCGGTTTCCCAGGCCGATAATCTTGCTGAACCCCACCCCTTCCCGCATGGCGAGAAACGACAGGAGATGGGCAATCCCTCCACTCTGACTGACGCAGGCAATACCGCCGGGGGTCACCCGGGAAAATTCCGGGGTAAAGGTAGCATTGAGCCGGTTAGTGGCATTGACAATCCCGAAGGTATTGGGACCGATCACCGGGATATCCGCCTCATCAGCAATCGCCTTGATCTCATCATGCAGGCGGGTGCCTCCCGGGTCTTCAATCTCTTTAAACCCTGCTGTGATGAGAACAATCCCCCCAACCTTCTTTCCTACACACTCGCGAAAGACATCCGGCACACGGGCTGCCGGCACCACCACAATGGCAAGGTCAATGGTCCTGGGAAACGCCATAAGGGAGGTAAAGGGGCGCAGGCCAAAGATCTCATCGCCCCTTGGATTGACTGGCACAATGCTACCCCTGTAACCACCGGTTGTCATGCTTTTCATCACGTGATAACCGAGCTTCGAGGGGTCACGCGACGCCCCGATGACAGCGACCGCCTCGGGTTCAAAAAGGCGCTTGAGTTTTTTCAGCTTTTCCTCCATTCCCGCTTCTCCCTCCCCACCGTTTTGGTGGTTCACTCTATCCCTGTTCCTGAAGTCCCCTCAGCCACAACACCCAACGTTCCGAATTCAAGATAGATGTTACCTTAACACGGCTTAGAGATCTTGTTCAAGGTGGGCCTGGGTCACAGCCTCCTTGTATTCCCCGCATGGATGTAATACGTTTCATGAAGCAAACAAGGGAGTTAGGTGTGAAAAAAGGGGTTATCCTAGCCATCGGCGCGTACCTCCTCTGGGGATTGTTTCCCCTCTATTGGAAACAACTTCAGGCCGTGCCGGCCAGGGAAATCGTCGCCCATCGAATCCTCTGGTCTCTTGTTTTCCTCTGTTTGGTCATTGCTCTATGGAAACGCGCGTCCACAACCTTTAAACTGCTTCGGAATCTGAGGATTATCTCCATCTATGGCTGTTCCGCAGCGCTCCTTTTTATCAACTGGTTGACCTACATTTGGGCCGTCAACTCAGGATATATTGTTGATGCGAGCCTCGGATATTTCATCAATCCCCTCGTCAGCGTTTTCCTGGGCATGATTTTCTTCCGGGAACGCCTGAGGACTGGTCAGTGGGTCGCCATCGGGCTGGCCGCTACCGGTGTGGGATACCTTACATTTGGGTATGGCTCCCTCCCGTGGATCGGGTTGGTCCTTGCCTTTTCCTTCGGCATCTACGGCCTCATCAAAAAAGGCGCCCCCCTCGAGGCCCTGGAGGGTCAGTCTATTGAAATGTCACTCCTGTTCCCTCCGGCCCTCATTTTTCTCATCTATCTGGAATCCATCCACGTGGCGGCCTTTGGACATGCAGGGCTTGGCACCAATCTGTTGCTCATCCTCGGTGGCGCCGTCACGGCCACACCCCTTCTTATGTTTTCCGCGGCGGCCCGGCGCATCCCCCTCTCCATGATCGGCATCCTGCAATACCTGGCCCCGACCCTTCAATTCTCCATCGGAGTCTGGGTCTATGAAGAAGCCTTTCCCCGATACCGGCTGACAGGATACACACTCATCTGGACCGCCCTTGTCGTTTACACCCTGGAGGGGCTTTACCAAAGGAAAAGGTATTCGTAATCTATTCTCAAATTCCCGTGGCATTCAGGGCACGGTATTCCTAAATCCCCTTAAATTCGTTGACATATTCGGGTATTTCAAGTAGACAGGAGCTGTGACCTCATCCGAGCACCGAAAGATTTTGCGCGCCACGTTTGTCGTGGGGGGTGGAACCTTCATCAGCCGCATCTTCGGGTATATTCGTGACATGGTGGTGGCCTCCTTTTTTGGCACGGGCATGGCAGCCGACGCCTTCTTTGTGGCTTTTCGCCTTCCGAATCTCCTACGGCGCCTGATCGGGGAAGGGTCCATGACAGTTTCCTTCATTCCCGTCTTCACCGACTACATCAAGAAAGGAGACAGGAAGGAGATGGAAATGTTTCTCACAAGCTGTTTTTCTCTTCTTGTCTGTCTCCTGCTCATGGTGGCAGCAGCCGGAGTCCTTCTGGCGCCGTGGCTCGTTAAACTGATTGCCCCGGGATTCGTGAAATTCCCCGAAAAGTTCTCTCTTACGGTCTCCCTGACCCGCGTTGTTTTCCCCTACATCTTCTTTATCAGCCTCGTGGCCTTCAGCATGGGTGTCCTCAACACCTATCGCGTTTTCTTCCCCCCCGCCTTCTCTCCTGTACTCCTGAATATCTCCATGATTGGGAGCGTCCTTCTTTTATACAAACTCTTTCACCCCCCCATCTATGCCCTGGCTATCGGCGTGCTGATCGGCGGGGTTCTTCAACTTTGCTTTCAGATTCCCTTCCTCGTCAAGCGGGGATTCCCCTTCAGGTTTTCATGGAATCCGCGTCATCCGGGGCTTAAAAAGGTGGTTGCCCTGATGGGGCCTTCCATTATCGGGATTGCGGTTTACCAGCTCACAGTTTTCATCAATACCCTGCTGGCGTCGTTTCTCCCCTCCGGGAGCGTCTCCTACCTGTATTACGCGGACCGGCTCATGCAGTTTCCCCTCGGTATCTTCGCCATCGCCATGGGAACGGCGGCCCTCCCGAGCTTTTCCTCCCTTTCGGGGGAGGACGCCGCACCTCTGGGAGAGGCCATAGGGTTTACCCTCCGCATGATTCTGATGATTTCCATCCCGGCCTCTGTAGGCCTCATCTTTCTCCGAGAGCCGATTATCGGTGTCCTCTTTCAACGCGGGGCCTTTA
>JALTEW010000499.1 GCA_027073795.1 bacterium
CTTTTACATATTCCAAGTATTTCTCTCGGGTACTGAATTTCAAGGAATAATTACTGTATTCTTGGGGAGATACCTGGGGAGATACCTTTAAATCAGTTTCATTAGACAATGAAAGCTGCAGAAACCCCCTGCTTTGATAGACCTTTGGCATCAGGAAAGTTATCACTCCGGCAAGAACCATGCAAATCAGCATGCCCGATATGATGAAAGTCTTTCTTTTCCAAAGAACCTTTAAAATATCTACCAGGTCAATTTCATCTTCATAATTCGTTTTTGTTTTCGCTTCGGCCTCAATATTCTGTTTTTCCATTTTAGTTCACCCCTTTCAAGTCAAAAATCGCGTAGGCTACCACCCCTTCCGTTTTAACGGAATTACGATGTTCCTTTAAATTGGACTTTCCCGAGCCAACCACGAGCTGATACATAAAATATCATAGCGTTAAGGGGCGTCAAGAAAAAAACGGGCAAGTGGGACAGGCAGGGTAAACTGAGGACCCCAGTTGAATGGATTGAGCTAAACATTTAACCTTTATTTACCTTTAAAATCCCAGGATGAGCTTCCGTATCTTTACGGTGAGCTTTTAAGTCTGCAGTAACTCCATCGATTTTTATGCCCAAGGTATCTATTTTTTTACTGTTTTGTTTTACCATTTGGTGGAGAGCATCAATCTTGAGACTATTTATTTCTATCTTTTCATTCAACTGGTCGAACTTGATGCCAATCTTCTTATCCAGTGACGCATGCCCTTCCAAAACAAGATCAAATTTTTCCCGAATATCTTCAAGAAGAATTTCAAGATGCTCTTTTTGCACTTTTCTATTTCCTTTTGTGTTGATAAAATTTCCGCACTAACCTATGCTTACGTACCATCTTTATTCTAAATCTGTCAAGCTGGGGCATTCTGACAAGATTAGGGTCGCATCTCAACATTTGACCAAAAAAGACAGGCAAAAGTCGATAAGCAAAGAAACCCGTGATGAGTAGAACAAAGGACTGAGAACTGAGTTCAACATTCTAAGTTCAACATTCAATGTTCCAGATTCAAGGCTATAGATAAATTGGAGTCCCCCATTTTTTACAGTTTCACTTCGTAATTGACTTAACTAGCTGATTATAAAAGACTCCCTTAATTTTTAAGAGAATTTTGTGGGATGTCCTGTACAGATAAGGGAAAATCAGGTCTCAACATCTGTTAAATTCCTTCAGGCAGTCTCTAAGAGCTACCCGCCAATGCATAGAAGTAATGTGGAGATCCTCCCATGTTTTTGAGCTGTCAAGGACGCTGTAGAAAGGCCGTGGAGCCTTCAAGGGGTATTGAGCTGAACGGATAGGATAAATGGGGATCACGTGGGAAATAAGCCCAAGGTGATATGCCTCTTCCTGGATTGCCATGGCAAAATCATACCAGCTTGCAACACCGGCATCCGACCAGTGGTAGATGCCTTGAAGTTCAGGCCTGCTGACAAACTTCCATAGTGTTTCTGCCAATCCGCGCGCCCATGTGGGGGCCCCGACCTGATCGTCCACCACGTTCAACTTGTCCCGCTCTTTGACAAGCCTTAAGATGGTTTTGACAAAGTTGTTGCCGTAGGAAGAATAAAGCCAAGAGGTTCTTATCACTACTGCCTTGCCTTTCGCAGTCCTTGTTACCTTACGTTCACCTTCAAGCTTGCTTTTTCCATAAGTTCCTGGGGGATAGGGGGTGTCATCCGGTTTATACGGAAAAGGTTGACGTCCGTCAAAAACAAAGTCTGTAGAGATATGGATAAAACGGGCGTTATGTTCCGTGGCAACCTTTGCAAGTATTCCCGCTCCTTCGGCATTAACTGCGAAGGCTTTGTCTGGTTCATCTTCGGCCCTATCCACCGCTGTGTAGGCCGCGGCGTTTATCACAACCTGAGGCTTAATGGCTGAAAAGGTTTTCTCTACCTTTTTGTGTTGGCAAATATCAAGGTCCTGCCTGGTTAAGGCTGCTACGTCCCACGATGTGGGAGCTGTTTTAACCAATTCCCTTCCAAGTTGTCCGTTGGCGCCGGTTATGAGAACCTTTTTCATATCCTTCAGGGATAAACCTCGGCTTTTTCGAAGGGAATTCCCGCCTTGTCTTTTTCAGACAGTACTAAAGGGAACCCCGGCTTAAGAGGCCAATTGATGGCAAGGTCTTTATCGTTCCAAAGGATCGTGCGTTCATACTCGGGCGCATAAAAATCTGTACACTTGTAAGTAAATTCAGCAGCTTCAGTAAGTACGTAAAACCCATGGGCAAATCCAGGTGGAACCCAAATCTGGTGCTTATTTTCCGCAGAAAGGTGGAGCCCCACCCACTGGCCAAAGGTGGGAGAGCTTTTTCTTATATCCACGGCTACGTCAAAGACCTCTCCTGCAATGACCCGCACCAATTTGCCCTGAGGTTGTCTGATTTGATAATGCAACCCCCTTAACGTCCCCCGAACGGATTTGCTGTGATTGTCCTGTACAAAATTTGCCGTAATCCCTGCCCGGGCAAACTTCCTTTTCTCCCATGTTTCCATGAAAAAGCCACGGCTGTCTGTGAACACTTCTGGCTCAATGATTATTACACCAGGCAATGAGGTGGATATAAATTTCATATGCTTTATTTCTCTTCAATAATCTTCATAAGGTATTTTCCATAACCGTTCTGACCCATGGGCCTTGCCACCTTCACGAGTTGTGCCTGATTGATGTAACCCATGCGGTAGGCAATTTCCTCAACACACCCTATTTTGAGGGCCTGCCTTTTTTCTATGGTTGCGATAAATTCTCCCGCTTCAAGCAGGCTTTCCGGTGTGCCTGTATCCAACCAAGCAAAGCCTCTTCCAAGCAATTCAACTTTTAGCTTTTTTTCTTTCAAATACGCCTGATTGACGCTTGTTATCTCAAGCTCCCCCCTTGCGGAAGGTTCCAGGCTTTTAGCTATTTCTACAACTTTGTTGTCATAAAAATAAAGTCCTGTAACGGCATAGTTTGATTTCGGGTTTTCGGGTTTTTCTTCAATGGACCAGACTGCACCTGATCTATCAAATGCTACAATTCCATACCTATGTGGATCACTTACATAGTAACCCAATACAACTGCTCCTCCCTTTACTTCAATGGTAGACTTTGCCCCCTTGAGAATTTCAGTCAAGCCATGACCATAAAATATGTTATCTCCCAATACAAGGCTGACACTGTCTTCTCCAATAAACTCTTCACCTACAATGAAGGCATCCGCTATGCCACGAGGGGATGGCTGAGAAGCATACTGTATTCGCAAACCCAGGTGAGACCCATCTGAAAAAAGTTCTTGGAATCTTGGTAGTTCCTTAGGGGTGGATATGATGAGAATATCTCTAATCTGTGCAAGCATCAAAACTGAAAGAGGATAATAAATCATTGGTTTGTCATAAACAGGTAAAAGCTGCTTTGTAACCGTCAATGTCGCTGGATAAAGGCGCGTAGCTTTACCCCCGGCAAGAATGATCCCCTTCATGAGTCCTCCTTACAAAGAACGGCCATCTGGTTGGCCTGGTCTATTTCGTTTGTTTGGTTGACGCGGTGAAATCCACCTTTTTTGTTTATCCCTCTTTTTGGGGTAGGATTATTGTTCTTTGGTCCCCTCTCCTTTTCTTGCCTGCTCAATCGCAATCTCTTTTACTGAGGAATAGGCTCCAAATTGAGCAGCCCCCTCAATCGCCTTGGAGGCTATCTGGCTTACACCTTCCATGGCCTTCATCTTCTCCTTTTTCAGTTCTGTAATCTCTTTTTCTTTTTCACTCAGGACACCTTCCAGGAACTCGATCTTTTGTTGAAACATCTTTTGTTCCCACTCCCGTTGCATCGAAATAACTTTAATCTCATGACCCATTTCCGTCTTGATTTCCTCAGCCTTCTTTTTTACCGCGTTCTCAACTTCCTTCTGAAGTTGACCGGGAAAAGCGCCTACCTTTTCACGCAACTCTTTTAATTCCTCTTCTTTTTCCTTGATTTGTGCTTCGCGCCCTGAAAGTTCAGCCATGACACGCGCTTTGGTTTCCTCTATCTCTTTTTCTAATTGTCTCTTTTTCTCCAGATAGACATCTTCCTCCAGCTTACGTTGCTTATCACGATTATACAAGTATTCTTCTTCCTCTCTTTCCCATTCCTTTTTCTGCGCTGCCTTCATTTCCGCCCATTCTGTTTCGTGTTTCTCCTTTTCTCTTTCCCAGGCGGTTCTTGTCATTTTAATCTCTTCTTCAAGCTCTTTCTTCCTAGAAGAATACTCCTCTTCCATCGCCTGCTTTCTTTCCTCATAGGCCTCAGTAAGTTTAAAAAAGCTTTCCGTAGCGGCATCGATATCATAAAGTTCTTTCAAGCGCCGTTCCTGCACAGAAACCGCCTCATTGAGTTCTTGGAGCTTTTCAGATTGATGCGTCAACTTTTCCGTCAGGTCATTCAGGGTTTTGCCCAGTTGATTCCTCAGGGAAGAAACATCCTCGATAACGCCTTCTACCGTCGTCTTCTTGGCCGCCTCGACAGACTTCGATTCTCTCAGCTTTTCAGCCTCGGAGCGCCATTTCTGGGCTTCTTCCGCCTCTTTCGCCTTGACCTTGTAGGCATCAAACAGTGCCGAATACTTGTCAATCAATTCCTTTTTTGTCATTTGTGATGTGATTTTGAATTCATCAGCCATGATTGTCTCCCCCCTTTGATATCGTTAATGTTATGGCTCCATCCTGTCTGTTACTGCTTTTTTTACACTCCAATACATCCAGAAAGGAATCATCTTAATAAATCGAAACTCTTTCTTAACCATTCTCTGTTCGTTCTCATTGGTGATGACCCATCCTGTTTTTAAATTGTGATGTTCCATATTCAAGGTCGTGTAAAATCTTAATTTGGTCTTGCCAATCTTTAAGCTTTTGAATTTCATCGAAGAAAAGGTATATTTTTTTCTGGTTCATCCGGTTTTTGCGTACCTGAAGGGGATTGAAAGGAAGTGGACAACCAGGTATCATCTTATAACAATTTTCGGCATCAATTTTCCAAGAATGGTTTCCAACATTTCGTCTAAAGCAATTTCGCCGGTTTTTAACGTGATATCCGGCGATTCCGGTGGTTCGTAAGGTGAATCAATCCCGGTAACACCCTTAATTTCTCCTCTCTCCGCCTTGGTATAGATACCATGGGGATTCCTTTTTTTACAAGCCTCAAGGGGCGAATCGGCATAAATTTCCACAAAGCGGTCAGGACCGATCATCCTTCTGGCAAATTCTCTGTCCTCTTTAAAAGGGCTGACTGAGGTTACAATGGTTACGATCCCGGCACGTTTAAAAAGGTTTGCAACCTCGGCCAAACGCCTGGTTTGCTCTCTCCTTTCTTTCTCACTGAACCCCAGGTCTGAGCTTAACCCGAAACGAATCGTTTCACCCTCCAACAGGTAAACCAAACTTCCCTCGTCAAAAAGCCGACGTTCCAAAGCGCGTGCCAAGGTCGTTTTCCCTGACCCGGGAAGCCCCGTAAACCATATCACTGCTCCCCGTTGCTGCAACTTTTCCTCTCTTTCTTCCGGGGTTACGAAACTACGTGCAGGGCTTACAAATCTACTTTTCAAGGTCCGCTTTTGATAAAACCGCCCAGATGTTTGTTCGCCTCCCGTTATGATACCACCACCTGATACGTCATACCCATCCAGAAGCACAAACCGCCCGGTTTCAGGAATTTTTTTCACCAAATCAAATGCAATGGGACGTTTAGTTTTAACAGTAATTTCAGCAACGTCATTTTTTTTAACTTCAGACTTTTCACTGTATTCTTCAAGGGTTACGGCATCAATCACCCGGTTTATTGTAAAAATTTCACAATCAAGCTCCTGTGTGGTAAGTTTCAGACGGTAAGTCCCCCCTACCTTTAAAGGCTTTTGCCCCATCCAGAAAATACTGGCGTTAAAAACCGTTCCAACATGTGGTCTGTTTTCTTTATGTGTAATCAGCATGCCCCGTTCAATAAAAAGCGGGTCTTCTATCGTTACCCCAACCGACTCTCCAGCAACTGCCTTGGTCCCATCTTTCCGGCTTGCCCATCTTTCAATGGTTTTCACCTTAGATGTTTCACCCGTTGGCCAGAAGTAAATAGGGTCACCTTTTCTCAACATTCCACTCTCAATCCTCCCGGCAATAATCCTCCTTTCATCAAACTTATAGACATCCTGAACGGGAAACCTGAGTGAGTGATCATCATGTGATTCTGCATTATGAAATGTATCGAGGGCTTCCAATACTGTCTTACCACGATACCATTTCATTCTGTCAGAAATCTCTGCCACATTATCGCCCATTTTGGCCGATACAGGGATAAACGTCCGTGACCGAAGGTCAATTTCCATTAAAAAAGAACGGTATTCCTTCTCAATTCTCAGAAAACGCTCCTCAGAAAATCCGACAAGGTCCATTTTATTTACGATGACAATCAGTTCCCTGATACCAAGAAGGCTTAAAATATATCCGTGTCGGCGACTCTGTTCCCGTATGCCTTCCTCCGCATCAATCAAAAGAAGCGCTACATCCGCACTGGCGGCACCACTAACCATGTTCTTCAGAAATTCCTTATGCCCCGGGGCATCGATGATGATATAATTCCTTTTTTTTGTTCTGAAAGGAATCTGAGTGGTATCAATCGTTACACCCTGTTCTTGCTCTTCTTCAAGGGCATCAAGCAGAAAGGCATACTCAAATGGCTTGCCCCTCTGCTCGCAATATTTTTTAACCGCATCAAGCTTTCCTTCCAGCAAACTGTGGGTGTCGGCCAGAAGTCGGCCGATGAGGGTGGATTTGCCGTGGTCGACGTGGCCTACGATGACGAGGCGGAGGGGGAGTTGTGGATGGGAGGAAGTGGCATTAAACTGTTGTTGCATGGGCATTGGTGTCCTTTGTGAGTTCAAGGTTCAGGGTTCTAAGTTCTAAGTTCAAAGTTCAAAGTTCAATGTTATCTTTTTCGATCTGTACTTTTTAGATAACGGATGAATCCATTTAAGAGGTTAGATATTTTTAAACATTGTTCAGAAATCTTTTTAAAAATTTGTTCATCAACATAGCCAATATCTAAAGCAGCATAACTCAGACTTTTCACTTCTGAAACCGAACCTCTTGAGATTACCAAGTACCGAATAAACTCTTTATTACTTCCCCTATCGAATCCTTCTGATATGTTAGACATAACAGAAATAGCGGCTCGTTGAATTTGGTCTCTGAATCCATAATCTTTTATGTCTTGGAAACTGCTGTAAATATCTTTTACGAGTTTTCTTGCCTCCTTCCAAGCCTCAATGTCTTCAAATTTTTCTATCTTCATTCTTTTTTTCTTGGACGTTAACGTCGAACATTGAACTTTGAACTTACATATACCCCTTCACCCTCAACTTCTGCATGGCGTGGGGATCGACCTGGTCTTGGGCGCGGACGGAGCGTTCTGTCTGCTGGGTATGTTTTAATTCTTCAATGATATCATCTACGGTTGCGGCATTAGATTCGATAGGAGCGGTGCAACATTCACACCCCAGGCTGCGATACCGTTTTCCATCTTTCGCAAAATAGAGGCTGATAATGGGGATATTCTCCCGCTTGATGTATTCCCAGATATTGATTTCTGTCCAGTGGAGGATGGGATGAACCCGGACATGGGTCCCTTCGGCAAAGTCTGTCATGAATTGGTCCCACAGTTCAGGCGGCTGGTCCTTATAATGCCACTCGAAGTCCCTGTCACGAGGGCTGAAATAGCGCTCCTTGGACCTGGAACCCTCTTCATCCCTTCTTATGCCCAGTAACAGTCCCTTAAATCCATGCTTATCCATGGTTTGTTGAAGGGCTTCAGTCTTAAGCGCCGTACAGCACTCAAGCCTCCCTTTCTTATAGTTCATCCCCTCCCTTAAGGCCTTTTCGTTTTTACCCACAATCAGATTCAGCCCCCACTCTTTGACCAGCTTATCCCGATGTTCAATCATGGCAGGTATTTTAAAGGTGGTATCGATATGCACCAGCGGGATGGGGCAATGTCCAAAAAAGGCCTTCCGTGTCAGCCACAGCATAACGGTGGAATCTTTTCCAATCGACCATAACATGGCAAGTTTGCTTACTTTTCTGTAGGCTTCCCGGATGATGTAGATACTTTGAGATTCCAACAGGTCAAGATGATCCATAGGTCTCCTCACATAATGTATTTTTGCTGTTTCAGGTATGCCATCACACGGTCGGCAGAGGCATGAACAGGTTCGTTTTGTGTATGGATTATAAGCTCTGGGTTTTCAGGGGCTTCATAAGGGTCATCAATGCCGGTAAACTGTCGAATCTCACCGGATCTCGCTTTTTTGTACAACCCTTTGACATCCCTTCTTTCACATTCCTCGACCGGCGTCGCTACGTAGATTTCAATGAAATTCTTCGTCAGGTCTCGAACAAAGTTTCGGGATTCCTTGTACGGTGAGACGAAAGACGCAATTGAACAAATTCCATTTTTCTCAAGGATACTGCAAAGATACCCAATACGGCGGATGTGCAGGTTTCTATCATCACGAGAAAATCCCGTTTTTGGAAAGATTTCACGGACCTTGTCTCCATCCAATCGTTCTACCTTCAGGCCCAGTGAAGCAAGCCGTTTCCCCACCCCATCTGCGATGGTGCTTTTCCCAGAGCTTGGCAGTCCCGTAAACCAGAGAACAAAGGGGGTAATCTCCCTTTTCCCGTAATGAATTTTGTTCCATGCCCGCTCATGAAGGAAATATAATAGAAGCTTCAACACTACTTCCAGACCGCCAATGGCAGCGGCAATTTTCAATCTTCCCGTAAAAAGAAAAACCAGGGCAATGGTGGTCAGTGTCGCCCAAAGACGCCAGGAAAACGCCTTTAAAATTGACCTTCGATGTGACTCAATAAATGCCAATTTTGGCTCCACGCATCAGGTTAGCAACTCAAAAGGCTCTTTACATCCGGGGATTTTCCGAGGGGATGTTGAGCTTTCCCCATATATATCATTAATAGCTTCAAGAAAAGCAAGATATTCATCAGAACTCATTTCCCCCAGGTTCTTAATACACCTTTGCGCTTGACATCTTCAGGAGTGGTAAAGAGACCGCTTTCCAAATCAAGCAAGGCCGATCCTTTTCGCAAGTTCTTCATATTTTCCCCTCAACCCATATTTCTCCGTTTGCTTTGTTTATTCGGTTCATCTGGTTCATCTCGTTGATTCATGCAGCATTTTTCGTTCCTTTACCATCGGAACAAAGCGAACTGGGAGCAACTTCTTCTTTTTGACTTTATCATTCTCTTTCGTGATGAAAACGAGTTCCTGAAAGAAAGAACCGACAGGAACGATCATCCTTCCACCCTCTTTCAGTTCCTTCACGAGCTCTTCCGGAATCTTTGTCGGCGCAGCCGTGACAATGATGGCATCATACGGGGCATGCTCCGGCCATCCCTCGTAACCGTCCCCCCATTTGACATGAATGTTTTTGTAACCCAGCTGTTTCAGCCTTTTCGCGGCTTCTTCCGCTAGGGGTTTAACAATCTCAATGGTATAGACCTTAGCCCCCAATTCGGCCAGAACCGCCGCCTGGTAGCCGGAACCCGTTCCAATCTCAAGGACTTTTTCCCCTCCTTTAAGATTCAACGCCTCGGTCATGTAGGCGACGATATAAGGCTGAGAGATCGTTTGACCATAGCCGATAGGGAGAGGACCATCCACGTAAGCACTGCCCCGATAGGTTTTTGGCACGAATTCGTGACGCGGGACTTTTTCCATCACTGCCAAAACTCGAGCATCTTTCACACCCCGCGCCCGAATCTGGGTTTCAACCATTTTGAGACGCCTTTTAAGATAAATGTCCGCCGCCACGGCATTCACACCCCACCCCCACGAAACTGCAAAAAACCCAAAAAACATCAAATATAAAGGATGTAAAAAGTCAGTGAGACTCAGCTTCAACTTCCACGCCCCTCAGCTCTTCCTGCTTGGCAATCACTTCCTTCGGATATTTTTGCCGGAATTTATTTCCGTAATGCAGCCATTTCAGGCGAAGCTTCAAACTTTTCTTCTGGTAGTCCCGCAGGATTTCCTCGTCGATATGATAATCCTTTTTTTGTCATTTGTGATGTGATTTTGAATTCATCAGCCATGATTGTCTCCTTTAAAAAATTACGTGCTCTCTTTTAGAATCGCCGGGATCTTGCCAATATAATCAATGTAAACGCCGCTGATTCTCTGGAATATCTCATCCGCCACATGTTCGTCATAGATATGTGAGCTCTTATTCCTGTCTTCTATCATGTCAAGGATCACTTCATTATCTTTAAGAAGCCCCATCTTGAAGGCCTTTTTCACGCAATCCCGCGGGCTTCTACACTCTTCACCGTTATAGGCAAGGGTCATTTTCAATGCTTTCCATAACAACTCTACCGTGAACTCAAACCTTTGAATCACACCATCCTTATCCAGGTCGTCTTCCACGCGTTCAGTGGCGTCCTTCAACCTCGCGAAGGCCTTTTCAAGTTTTTTGATGGAAAGCAAGACGTCACTTTTTCTCATATTTCACCACTCCCGTTTCCAAAATCACCGACTTCATATCTTCATCTCCCAAATCATCCAGAAAAATGAGATCAACGGAAAGCAATCCCGCAATCTCGTCAAGTCTCTCTTTCAAACGTCTCTCTTCCCGAATTGATGGTTTGGGCGCACCCGCCACCGCAATATCGATATCCGACCCTTTTGTGGCATTTCCGGTAGCCCTGGAACCAAAGAGGATGACTTTTTGAGGGGCAAGAGACTCCTTGAGGAAATTAACCACCTGGCTTATCCGCTCATCCACATTGATCATACGCGGCTTTCCACCCTTATCCTTCAAACCAACAACTCGAACGGTTTATCGCCACGAGGCCCTTTTCGTCTCACCTGAAAATCGCCCCCTTTCATCAAGCCCAATGACTCCAATGATTCAAGAAATTCGAGGTACCTTTCGGGTTCCGGCATATCCAAAAATTTTGCATTTTTTTGGGCCTCGATGTCTTGCCGCGTCGTCGGAAGATCTTTCCCCAGTTCAAGCATTTTCGATTTTTTCCGCGAGTTCTTCATATCTTTCCGGTAGCCCGTAGTATTTAAAATACTCCTTTATTTTGTCCCTATCAACACCCGGCAACGATAAGAGAAACTGCAGATCCGCCATTTCCTGATATTCCCTGGATGGATCGTTTTTCATGGCAAAAATCTTCATGGCGGCGATATGTTCGGGTTTGGGAACAGGAAGTGAAATACCTTGAGAAAGGGATATGAGCCGGGTATTTGAAAAAATGGTTTCGGCAGTTTGCCCACCGATATAAACAAAATCCAAACGCCCTTTATCCAGGTCCGGATGAAGGTGATTCGAATAGCCTGTTGAAGCATAAAGCGTCTCATAGCCAAGAGATTCAAGGAAAGACACGACCAAAGACTGGGAGGCTTTATCAACAACAAAATCTAAGTCCCGTGTCATCCTCGAGAAACCATAAGCGCTCAACCCAAACGCGCCGATGATTGCAAACCGGATGTTGTTTTTTTGAAAAAAACCGAGTAAAATTTTTAAAGCTCGTCTGAAATTCATGCTGTTAAAGTTCCTGGATGCCCGACTTGTTACTTTGTTCTCAGAAAAAGAACCGGAAATCATTTCCAAACAGACCCAGGCTCAACATGACCGCGCGATTTACCTCTTCCATTTTCTTCTTGCTGATTTTTCCAAGCCTTTTTTCCAATCTTTCCTTGGAAATCGTGAGAATCTGACTCATCTTGATAATTGACGGTCGAGCCAAACCTCCTTCCGGAGGATCTATTTTAACATTCATAGGATAGAGCTTTACGACACTAGAAATCGCGGCCACAATGGTTGTTGGGGATTTCTCATTTCCGATATCATTTTGTATAATTAAAGCAGGCCTCATCCCTGCTTGTTCACTGCCTCTGGCCGGATTCCAATTTACAAGCCACACCTCGCCTCGCCGAGGAAACTTTTTTGTCACAAGATTTCCCTCTGAGACTCAAAGGCAATGTCAGAAAACTCTTCATCTTCCGGAGACAGGTCTTCATATCCCTTGGCCATTTCCCCTTCAATATATTTCCGGAGCCACTCTTTAAACGCCTCCTCAGCCAAATGGCTTTTGGCAATTCTCTTCCTTTTCGCGAGCTTTTCGACGGCCTCGAAAATATCCGCGTCAATCGTCACACTCATCTTTCTCTTGGCTTTCATTAAATCCTACTCCCAATACTACCTTTTGGAAGATAGTATATCCTACCAATTATGATGTCAACGTGTTCCCTATTTTTCAGAACATCAAACCCACTTAAACGCCACGTCTCAAAGCGGCAACAGGGACAATCTTCACACCATTTTCTTCCCGGTATTTTTCGCCATCTTTTAAGCATACCATCAAAATAACATGGATATATTACAAGTCAAGTTGCCTATTCCGATTAATTCGGCCAGTGATTCTTAAATTATCCGGCCACTTTTTTTAACAGCAGCGCTGGGCATGTTAAGATTAGCTTAGTGGCCGGATTGAGTCAAGGGTTTTTGTTTTTTTCTCATAGACTCTCCTTTCAATTCAATTCTATAGGCATTGTGAACCACCCTGTCCATGATGGCATCGGCAAGGGTTGGGTCTTCAAAGCGGGTGTGCCAATTAGACACAGGTAATTGGGTGGCGAGGATGGTTGAGGCCTTGTTGTATCTGTCATCAAGGATTTCCAGCATGTCCTTGGTTTGGATAAAGGACATGCCGTCAATAAGCCAGTCATCGAGGATGATAAGATTCGCCTTGGTCAATCTATTTAGGGCCTTGTCATACGAGCCGTCTCTATGTGAGGCATAAAGTTCTCTTAGGAGTTTTGGCATCTGATAGTAGAGCGCCGTAAAGCCATGTCTGCAGGCTGCATCTCCCAGGGCACAGGCAAGGTAGGTCTTTCCTGTGCCTGTAGGTCCACTTATGATGGTATTGAGGTGCTTCGTGATCCACTCCCCCTGGGCCAGGTAAAGTATCTGAGACCTGTCAAGACCTCTTTGGGCGGAAAAGTCTAAGTCCTCTACCTGGGCCTTATCCTTGAAGCGGGCATTCCTGATCCTCTTTTTGAGCCTTTTGTCCTGTCTCATGGACCATTCCCGATCCACGAGAAAGCCGAGTCTTTCCTCAAAACTCAACTTCCTGTACTGTGAACTTTCTGCCTGTTCCTCCATAGATAGGAGCATGCCATAAAGCCTCATGTCTCTTAATTTCTCAACAACGGGTTGAAGCAACATCATCATATCCTCCCTTCTATTGGTAATAGTGTTGACCCCGAACATATTCATGGATAGAGGCGGGATAGGCCTCAGATGAACCCTGTGTTATGGCCTTATCCATATTGTTTTTCAGGATGTTCTTTATATGCCTGTAAGAGCACAGGTTCGACTCATTGGCCATGGCGCAGGCCCTCTCCAATCTCTCGGGGCTATACTTGTCGGCCAGCTTCAACACCCCCATACAGGATTTATAGGCCTGTTCAGGATGGCGCCTTGAGCCGAGGAGTTCCTTTATAAACTGAGAGGTCTGGGGACCCATGCCTTGAGCCCACCTGATAAAACGTTCAGGAGACCATCTCTCTTTTCGCCTTTTATGGTTAGAGGGCATATGGGAGTCCTCTGTGGTGTATCGCCCGGGGGTGTCATCCCTTAAGTGGGAGGCCACCCTCTGGCCCCTGTGAAAGATCTCCACAACGGTGGCTGTGGCCCTGATCTCCACCCTGCCGCCAACAAGGGTGTAAGGGACACTGTAGTAGTGTCTGTTAAGGCCCACATGGTAGTTGATAGCTACCGTGGCCATCTTCCTCTCGGCATACTCGTACGGCCTTTGAGGAAGAGGCTTCAATGCCGGTTTGTCGATAGCCTCAAAAAGCTGACGGCGACTCCTCTTAAGGTGCTTCATCTGTCTGTTATTGAGGGTCTCTAATAAGGGCTTCATTGCCTCATTGATCTCCTCTATACCCAAAAAGCTCCTTTTACGAAGAGGGGCCAGGATCCAACGCTCCACCACCTGCACGGCTGTCTCCACCTTGGCCTTGTCCCTCGGCTTGCGTACCCTTGCAGGCATCACCACAAAACCATAGTGGATGGATAGATCATCATATGTGGGGTTTATCTCGGGTTCGTAGGTACATGGGGATTTAACCCCGGTCTTGAGATTGTCCGGTACGACAATCTCCGGGACCCCTTCGAAGTAATTAAAGGCATTTATATGGCCCCTTATCCAAAAACTCAGCTTCTCACTCTCCTGGGCCTCCGCATAGGTGTAACTGCTCGCCCCGAGGGCCGCCACAAAAATGCTGGCCTCCCTCGCATCTCCAGTAAGCCGGTTGAGATAGGGGACCTTCAACCCAGCATAGTCCACGAAGACAAGTTCCCCCGCCTTGTAGTCCTGAACCATCACCGGAGACAGCTTCCCTCTCCACCTTTTGTAGAGATTGCAAAACTGGCTGTAGCTATAAGCTGAGGCCAGATCAGATTGGCAATACTCCTCCCACAACAATCTCAAGGTGACCCCCTTCCTCTTGCCCTCTTCGTGGATGGATACCCAGGAAGGAACCCTCTTTCTCTTAGAGACCCCTCTACTTCCACTTCCTGGAAACAGCAACTGTTCAATACTGGCCTCATCCATCTGGACTATCTGATCCCAGGCTAAACCCGATTCCCGATACCTTCTCAGATAATCCCTTATGGTCTCTCTGCCCACCTTTAAGGCCCTCGAGATCGCCCTGTTGCTCATACCTGCTTTTAGCTTCAATCGCAGTATCTGCTTCGCCTTTCGCATGGATAACCTCCTTCTCGCCATATCTGTGCCCTCCTTGATGTTTTTGCACAATATGGCCCCTTTATCTTTCGTTATCCAGCGCTGCTT
>JALTEW010000500.1 GCA_027073795.1 bacterium
AGGGGATTTTGTCACGGAGACCCGTGTTATCCCGAGCGCGCTCAGAAGGCCCATTTCCTGGGGGCGAATTCTCTTTCCCTTTGCCAGGGCGATGGCCCCCTGTTTAATATCCTCCCCGACCTGAATGACGTTTTCAAGGGGGGAAACGGGATGATAGACCTCAACAAGTGTGGGGTCAGGAGACGCCGTGTGTTCCACCATGACGACGGCATCCGCCCCTTCCGGTAGAGCCCCACCCGTGGGAATGGCCATCGTCTCTCCTGTTTTAAGGGGTGCCTCGGGAAGGGTCCCGATGGAGATTTTCCCCACAACGGTCAGAAGGGTGGGGAAACCTTCGGAGGCGCCAAAGGTGTCTCTGCTTTGGACAGCGTATCCATCCACCGTGGAACGTGAAAAGGGGGGGAAGGGCCTTTCGGCTGTGATGGGGATGGCCGAAAAGCGGTTGAGGGCATGCGATAGGGAAACCACCTCGCTGCCAAGGGGAGAGAGTGTCATCTTAATAATTTTTTCAACCTCTTCCCGCGTCTTGACTTTGAAAAAGTCAGTAAATATGTCTGCTGTCATGTTAGGATTTTTTACTTGATCCGTCGATATCCAGAATCTTCATCGTTTCCAGGTAGCTTCGGGTTTCATATTGAGTTATCTCAGAGAGCTTTTTGATAATGGCACCCATTTTTTCCACGCTTTCAAGGGTATTTTTGACGACGTCCTGCGGAATAGGCCTGCGGTTTTGGTACTGTCGAGAAATGATTTCCAACCCCATGTTAATGGTTGTCAGCGGCTGGTTCAATTCATGGGCCGTTGCTCCAGCCAGCTCCATGACGGCCCTTAGCTTATGCTGACCTATTTTTAACTGCTCTGCTTCCTTCAGCGGGGTAATATCCTTAACAACCTGCACAACGGAGGGCTTTTTACCCGGCATATCGAGGACGGTGGAAGAAACCAAATAGGTTTTCCCGTCTCTTCCCTCTACTTCACGTGAAAAGGTTTTTCCCTTGTGTATGGGAAATGCCGGACAATCCTCACAGGCCCCCTCTCTTACATCCTGCGCGTGAAAGTGAGCTTGATAACATTTTTTCTCTGTGCCCGTCCCCAGTAGGTCCCTCATTTTCTGATTTTCGTATTCTATCGTTAATGATTCATCAATAACCCGGATGCCATCTGACATGGCATTGAAGATGAGGTCGAGATGCCGCTTTGAATTCATGAGCTCCAGCTCCAAAGCCTTGCGTTTTCGGATGTCCCTGACAAACCCGATGGTCATTTTAATCCTGCCGTTTTCTTCAATAAGTATTCCAGAAAAACTGACGGGGATCTTCCGCCCTTTATGGTTCAAGACAAAGGCCTCACAGTCAACCATGACACCCCGCGGCCCATGGTGATCGCTTCTGAGGGTTTGCATGATTTTTTCAGCGAGGCCCGGTGGGTAGTAATCCAGAATGTTTTGCTTTCCCGACCTAAATTCCTCAGCGGGGACTCCGATAAGGGACTCGATGCTGTCGTTAATCATCAACAATTTCCCGTGGCCATCCAGCGCGACAATGACATCAGGGGAATGATTGAAAAGAGCTTCAAGGATCTCATTGACCCTTTTGTTTTCTTCACTGAGCTGCTTTTTCTCTTTTAAGACCTTGACATAGTCAAGGCTGATTTCAAAAAGCTTCTGATTGCTTTCCCGGAGGATGTTGAGGTAGCTTTTGCGGGGGTTGACGGGGAGTTTGAAGAGGCTGCTTTCTTCGGAAAGCCGCTGGTTGAAATTCAGGAGGATTTTGTCGCAGGCACCGCCTGGAACACCCAGGTGAGAGGCAAGAAACTCGGAAAGCTTCGCTCCATCACCGTTTTCTTCTCCCATATCGAAGATGTTGTTAAGGAGGATGGATCCCTGGATGACATAGATCAGTTTCCTAACGGTCATGTTAGTTGAATGGCTCAGGAGCGCTTGATGGTGATACCTGATGGTTTCCACAATGTGAGGCGGGAGAAACCAGTGGGAAGCGATCAGACTACCGAATTCCGCATGGGAAAATCCGAAGGCTTCCCTCTCACGATCCTCGAGGTCAGGTGTAAAGGGCCCCTTCAGGTGAGTCTCAATCAGGTTGAAATGGGACTCGTCCTGAGCTTGTGTCAGAATAAAAAGGTAGCCAATATGGTATAGGAGCCCTGTCAGGAAGGCTTCATCTGGCTGGGGGTAACCCGCGGTTTCCGCGATGAGGCGCGCGGCGATTCCGCAGGCAAATGAGTTGTCCTGGACGAGCCGAAAAATGGGAGTCATGACCTGTTTCCTCTTTTTGCCCATGGCCATGATAACAGAAAGGCTGAGCACCAGGCTCCGAACTGGGGCGAGTCCTAAAAGATTCACGGCCCGCTCGATGGAGGAAATCCTTCCAGAGAGGCCAAAGAGGGGAGAATTGGCAAGATGAATCACGCGGGCAGCGATGTCAGGGTACCGCATGATCAACTGAACAAGCTTCTTTTGCGCCAGGCTGTCATCCAGGGCGATCTGCATGGCGCGGATGCCAATTTCCGGGAGAGTGGGCGTATCCTTTTCTTCCTGCAAAAGCTGCTTAAGCTTCTCTTTTATGGATGTCACCAGATCCCCCATGTTGCTTGTTTACATTTTTCTATGGCAAGTAAGGTTTTTTTAATTTGCAGGCCGGATGAAAATCCGCCAAGGGTTCCGTCTTTCCGGACGACGCGGTGGCAGGGGATGAGGATGGGAAGGGGATTTCTGCCAATAGCATTTCCCACGGCGCGTGCCGCCTCTGGCCTCCCAATTTTACGGGCGACCCATTGATAACTGACGCACTCGCCGTATGGAATTGTCTGGAGGACGCGCCACACGGATCTCTGAAAGGGTGTTCCGGTAAGGAGGTGAAGAGGCGTGGCAAAGGATGTTCGCCACCCCCTGACATACTCCCTGAGAGATAGCAGAAGAGAGATAGGCTCCGTGATGCCCCTGTAAAATTCCAGGGGCCTTTTGCATATCCCCGTGAAATCCCTGATGGCATCCGTACCCTTTTCCCCAAGATAGATGGCGCATACCCCCTTTGGAGAGACAAGAACCGTTGTTTCTCCGATCTTTGGGAGATTTATCTCCTCCCACCTTACCCTTATCGGTTGATTTTCGATAATCTGAACCCCTTTTCATCCCGACTGCTTTTTTAATAATTTTTATATCATGGGCTCTGAAACTGCAAGCCCTTTACACCGTTTAAACGTGAATGAGAGGTAGAATTACTTTTGCTTTTGAAAGCCAAAGATGATAGAAAAAAGGCGGTTTAGGACAGGATTGCAAAGGTGATGGCGGATATCAAATGATTCGGAAAGAAAATATTCTTTTTTCATATGACCATTCCCTCGAGTCACAGCATCTTTACAAGTACATGAAAGACCGCGGATTTTCTCCCTTTCTTGTGGAAGGTGGAACAGCGGAAATAATCTACCAGACGAGTTTGAAACGACCGGATTTGCTTATTCTTTACGATTCACCCCCCGAGATTGACTCCCATGAGATCTGCAAAATTCTAAAGGGGCAGATTGAGACCCAGAGCATCTTAATCTTAGTCCTGGACGGGAAAGACGCCAAGGTGGAGAAGCTGGAGGCCTTTGGACTGGTTGCAGACGCCTACGTTTCCCGGTTTTTACCCGTGGAGGAACTATACACCAAGGTCTATTCCCTTCTGAGTATCCGGGAATTGCAGCTCCAGCTCTTAGAGAGTGAGAAGTTTGCCGCTCTGGGGCGATTAGCGGACAGAATCGCCCATGAATTTCGAAATCCCATCACAGTTATCGGTGGTTTTGCCTACAGGATAAAGAAAAAACATCTTAACGACCCTGTCTGCCAGGAATATGTCAGCAGAATCATCAAAGAGGTTAACCGACTTGAAAGGATTATTGATCAGATTACGGAATTTGAGACGCCCGCCAAAGAGGAGTACGGGTATGTCGATTTGATTGATCTCCTCCGGGATATTGCCGAGCAATTCAGGGCCGTTATAGACGCGACACCGGGGAGGAAAATTGATATTGAAGTGCCGGAAAACAATGAGCTTCCCCTTATTCGAGCCAGCCTCCAGGGATTGAAGAATGTGTTTTCAAACCTTTTGGAGAATGCCATCGAGGCGATCCCGGAAGGGCGCCAGGGATTGATAAAGGTTCAGGCGGGCATGGATGTGGAAGAAGGGATTTTATGGATGAAGATACAGGACAACGGAACGGGTATCCCACCGGAAGAATTGAACAAGGTGATGGATCCCTTTTACACGACCAAACCTTACCGGATTGGGTTGGGACTCACCCTGGTCTATCAGCATATACGGGATCTTCAGGGGCGGGTGGACATCCAGAGCGAGGAAGGTAAAGGAACTACTGTCACAATCACCTTTCCTATGGTTCTGAAGGCTCCGCTCCCCACGCCTATGAAGTAAGAGTTCGCGGGGATCAGGCCGTTCAACCTTGCCAGAATTTTACCTGTAAGCTATGATATCACCATGAAATTAAACGGGAAGGAAAGGGTTTTAATCATTCGACTGGGGTCGGTAGGTGACGTGCTTCGTACACTGCCCGCCGTATCGGCCTTTCGCTCCTGCTACCCTGAGGCCAGGATTGACTGGGTCGTTCAGGACCTTTCCGAAGACATTGTCAGGTCATTTTCAAGTATTGATGATGTCATCGTTCTCCCAAGAAAACGCTGGGTGCGGATGATCAAAAAGCCTGCCTTTTATCCCCGAATGTTCCGGGAGATAACAGGGTGGATTCGCGCCCTGAAAAGGCAGAAATACGAAGTCGTTCTTGATTTTCATGGAATTCTGAAAAGCGGTATTATCGGGTTGCTGAGCGGGGCAAAAAAACGGGTCGGATTTGAAAAGGGATACTGCAAAGAATTTAATTATTTTTTTACAAATTTTCATATTGATCCAAAAGACCCACGATTGAACCGGGTTGAAAAAAACCTCAAGCTGGTTCACGCGGTGGGATGTGGCCGACCCCTGCCAAAGGTTTGGCTGACCCCTTCCCATGAAGATCGCGAGAGGATAGAGAAATTCTGGGAAGACATTCAACCCGTGAATTCCCCGATTATCGCCATCCAGCCAAGCAGCAGCAGGGATACCGATTTCAAGCGCTGGTTCCCTGAGCGCTACGCGCGCCTTTGTGATGCACTGGTTGAAACCCTAGGGGCGACCATTATCCTGACTTGGGGGCCCGGGGGAAGAAGCGCGGTCGAGGAGATCCAAGAAACTATGGTCCAACCCTCACATATTGCCTGTTCCACAAGCCTGATGGAACTCTCGGCCCTGTTCCAGAAGTGCGACATGTATGTGGGGGGAGACACAGGTCCCATGCATCTTGCCTGTTTTTCAGGGCTTCCGGCGGTGGTCATTTACGGCCCCACGGATCCGCGGGTAAACGCCCCTTATCCTCACAGCCTTCACAGAACTGTGCGGGTCGAGCTTCCGTGCAGCCCCTGCCGGGACAAGACATGCACGCGCCGGTTGTGCATGAAGGCCATTACGCCGGAGATGGTGCTCGATGAGGTCGTGGCACTCTGGAAAGAGGTGCAAAGGAAACAAGCCGACATGGGTGAAATACGGCAAAGTGTAGTGAGTCACGCATGAAAATCCTTTTCATCTACCCGAACCTTCACGCCCAGATTGGATTCAATTACGGGGTAGGATATCTTTCGTCTTTTCTCAAGGCCCATGGTCATGAGACGGGGCTTTTGAATATCAACGACCGGCTGGGTTATGATTTCGATTTGGACAGAATACTTCGGGATGTCCGCGCCTTCAATCCCGATCTCATTGGTTTCTCAGCCGTGACTAATCAGTATTCCTACACGCGAAAGATTGCTGCCTACCTGAAAGAGCATACCAACATCCCCTTGGCGATCGGCGGTGTTCACGCCACGATGGCGCCGGAAGAAACCATGAAATCCGGACTCTTCGATTTTTTATGTGTGGGAGAAGGAGAGCTGGCCATGGTGGATCTGGCGGATGCCCT
Source organism: bacterium (assembly GCA_027073795.1). Classification (GTDB taxonomy): domain Bacteria; phylum Desulfobacterota; class S145-22; order S145-22; family S145-22; genus S145-22. Next base: position 6,001 of record JALTEW010000500.1, read on the forward strand.
TGGAAACGGGGGAAACGTCAGCAGTATTCGGAATATCTGGCATTATGACAGGGGGAAAATTCATGCGAACCCCGTCCGTCCTTTCATCTCCCTGGAGAAAATCCCCCCCATTGATTATTCGATTTTTGATTTCCAGAACATGATTGATGCCAAGGATGGATGGGTAGGGGTCATGGCGTCTCGGGGCTGCCCATTTCGATGCAATTACTGTTTTAATCACCGCATTGTGGACATCTATCGCCGGGACACGGGAGTCAATATTCGAGATCTCCACTATCTCCGCCAGTATCCCATTGAAATGATTATCTCGGATTTAAAGAACCTCCTAGCGACATACAGAAATATCCGGATGTTTATTTTCGATGACGACTTGTTCACCATGAATCGCGACTACGTGTTTGAGTTCTGCCGTCAATACAGGGGGAGCATCGATGTCCCCTTTGTCTGTAATGCCCACGTGAGGGTGTTTGACGAGGAGATTGCCAGAAGTCTCAGTGAGGCTGGATGCGCCATCGTCAAGTTCGGTCTGGAGAGTGGCAGCGACAGGATTCGGCGGAAGGTATTGAATCGCCCCATGCGGAACGAGGATATCATTCACGCCTTCAAAATGGCGGATAAGTATGGTATCCACACCTCAGCCTTCGTGATGATTGGTCTCCCCCATGAAACCCCAGACGACCTGATGATGACCATCAAGCTTCTGGGGGTCATTAAGCCCGGGCGGTTTCGCTGGTCTATCTTTTTTCCCTTTATTGGAACCAAGGCCTACGACATTGCAAAAAAAGGGGGATTTATCGATTGGGAAAAGATGGAAAACCTCACCAACTTTACCGATGCCTCATGCCTTGATTTTGGAGGGGAACAAAACCTTTTTATCGATAAACTGGCCAAAACCTACCCCTGGTTTGTGAATGCTCACACAGATTTCTCTTCTGCCCCGCTGTATGAACGGCTGACCCGATTGGTGATGTCAATGGACGAAAAAAACTGGGGGAAAATAAGCAAAGAGATGCGTTTCCTTGACAGGGAGATTTCAGATGCCTTAATGACCTCAAAAGTGCCGCACTACTCCATCCGTTTCAATCCCTTCATGGGCGTGAGAAACGACTGGCTAGAACGGGGTGAAGATTGAAATTATCTCCCCAAAAGGTCATTGTCCGCCTGCCCAACTGGGTGGGCGATGTCGTCATGGCCACTCCCGCGCTGATTTCCCTGCGAAAGGGGCTCCCTGAAAGTGAGATAACCGTCATGGGCAAGGAAAATGCCCGTGTTCTCCTTGACGGGTTGGATCTGTGGGACAGCTACCTGGCTTTTAACCGTCATGGGGAGCAGGCGGGGACCTTTACCTTCCTCAAGATAGCGGGGACCCTTCGCAGACAGCGATTTGATACGGGACTTATCTTTCCCAACTCTCCAAGTGCCGCCCTCCTGTTTGCTTTGGGTGGGGTCAAGCGGCGTATCGGCTATAACCGTCATGGGCGGGGAGCATTCCTGACCCATCTGGTACCTGTCGAGAGGGAAAAAGGACGGTTCATTCCAGTTCCTATGGTAATCTACTACCTGAAGCTTGTAGGGTTCCTGGGGTTAAATCCCGTGACCACACACCCCCATCTCACTGTGACACCGGGCGATGAAGCGTGGGCTGAGGAACTCTGGCACAACCTTGGATACATGGATGGACGCCCTGTGGTGGGCGTGACGCCGGGAGCCTCTTTCGGTCCCTCGAAGCGGTGGCTTCCCGATTATTTTGCCCAGGTATCTGACATGCTCCGGGGAAAACTGAATGTCCATGTCCTTTTCCTGCCAGGGCCAGGTGAAGAGCCCCTTATGGAGAAGATCAGGGGGACATGTAACCTCGAGCCGGATATTTTGGCACCTGATTTGACCCCTCTCAACCGGCTCAAGGCCATCATCAACCGGTGTGCCCTTCTCCTCACAAATGACACAGGTCCGCGGCATATCGCTGTGGCACTTCGGCGCCCCGTGGTGGTCATTACGGGCCCTACCGACCCACGCTACACGGCGACCAACCTGGAAGAGACGATTGTTCTTAGAAAGAAATTGCCCTGCAGCCCCTGCATGCTGAAGGTCTGCCCCCGGGATCACGCCTGCATGGCGCACATCACGCCCCGAGAGGTATTCAACGCATGTGAACTTGCCCTTAAAGGGACGTTTCATTAGGGTAACAAGACAGGGATCACCTTGTTACTTTCCGATCAGTCCTTTAATTAAATGCCCACTCTCTGTAGGTTGCCACTTGACCGTAACCCATTCCCCTTCGTGAAAGTCTTTCAATGTGACATCACGGCTACCCTTTTTTAAAGTGGCGTCTGTTGCCAGAGGACCCGCGACTGTGAAGATCTTGTTCTTTGCGACGGGGACATCGATCACAACCGTGTTGTCAGCAACATCCACAGCCGTAATCTTGCCCCTCATTCGGTAGATTTGTGTCCCAGAGGCCATAGCAGGTGGCGCGGAAACTGCTATAAAGGCAGCGAGGGCTACCAAGGCAAACAGCCCCTTGAGAAACCCGCGTTTTTTCATGAGTATCCCCTCCTTTTCTGGATTTCCACTAACAAAAATAATCACTTCGTGTCGTAAGGCAAGAGGGTGAAGGCTTTGTTCCCCGGGAAAGGTTTCAACGCTTTGATTCCCACCATCATGAACCTTTCACCTGGGAAACAGTTTCATTGCTTGTTTCTGGCTTACCTTTGTAGCATAGTTGGGCACGGCACTACTTTTATTTCTCCGGTTTTATCCCACGATCCCATCGATCAGATTGACAAAAGGAGATAAGCTTGTAAATATCATAGGTAAAGGGGTAGTCTCTATGGGAGATGAGATTCTCTACGAGCAAAGCGGGAAGGTTGCCGTCATTACAATTAACCGGGAATGGGCGCTTAATGCCCTGACCCCCAAGTCAGCGAAACAGTTAGGCGATGCCTGGAAAAGGTTCCGGGACGATGACAGTGCCTGGATTGCTGTCATCACGGGGACAGGAGACAAGGCCTTTTGCGCCGGGTACGAGATGAGTCCAGAGGCTCTCTCGCTGGAAGGGGCAAAGGAATCAGTGGCAACCATTCCAACAACTTTCAATATCTGGAAACCCACCATTGCCGCCATCAATGGTTACTGTATCGCCGGAGGGTGGTGGATCGCCCAGGAATGTGACCTTCGGATTGCCTCTAAATCGGCGCAGTTCGGCATCACACAGGTGAAATGGGGCCTCATGCCTGCCTTCAGCGCCACGTTGTCACGTCACCTTCTCCCAGCCCATGCCTTGGAATTGCTTTTGACAGGCAAACGCATCAGCGCGCGCCGCGCCTATGAAATAGGATTCGTCAATGAGGTCGTCCCTAATGGGAAGGCCTTAAAGCGAGCGATGGAGGTAGCCGAAACTATCTGCGCCAATGGTCCCATCGCTGCGTGGATGAGCAAAGAACTTTTTTATAAGGGAAGAACCTTGTCTAAAGAAGAGGCCTTTGACCTCACGTGGAAACGTTATGCCGAAAACGAGGCCACCCAAGATGCCAAGGAGGGGGTTAAAGCTTACATTGAAAAGAGGAAACCGAAGTTCACGAATTCGTAATAAAACACAGGACTGAGTGATGAGGACCCCAGTTGAACCCCCAGAGGGGACCCGGTTCAACGGGGCAGGCTGAGGGTTGAGAAAAACAAAAGGTGAAAGATAAGTCAAGTTGGGAAGGATAATAGGACTTAAAACCTAACACTTAACCACTTAAAACTTATAAGCACCTTACACTTCACACTTAATGGATAAAAGGAGGGATGATCATGGATTTCACTGGGAAGGTAGTCATTGTAACGGGAGGCGGCAGCGGCATCGGACGGGCCACGTCATTGAAGTTTGCCCACCTCAACGCCACGGTCGTCATTGTCGACATCAACGACGAAAACGGGCAGAAGGTGGCAAAGGAAGTAAACGATGCAGACTCCCAAAGCCTGTACATCAAAACCGACATCTCGAATTTTGACCAAACGAGAGAGATGGCAAAAACGGTCTATGAAAAATTCGGCAAGATCGACATTCTCGTCAACAATGCGGCCTGGGACAAGATCGAACCCTTCATGGACAACGATCCCGCCCTGTGGGACAAATTGATAAACATCAACCTCAAGGGAACCATCTACGTGACCCGGGCCGTTCTGGAATACATGACAAAACAGGAATCGGGGGGATGTATTGTCAATGTCGCCTCCGACGCAGCCAAGGTGGGCAGCACGGGAGAAACCGTCTATTCCGCTACAAAGGGTGGTGTCTACGCCTTTACTAAATCAATCGCCCGGGAGATGGCCAGGTACAACATCCGTGCTAACAGTATTTGCCCCGGCCCCACACAAACCCCTTTGTTTGAAGGTGTTCAACAGACCATGCCAAAGGTGGTGGAAGCCATCAAAAAGGCCATTCCCATGCGGCGGGTGGCCAAACCTGAAGACCAGGCCAATGCCATTGTCTGGCTGGCCTCCGAAGAGTCAGAATACATTACGGGACAGGCCTTGAGTGTCAACGGCGGCCTCAATATGTGTTAGGGAGAATCCCATGGCAGGACATATCGAACTCACCATCCAGGGGAAAATCGCCATCGCAACCCTTAATCGCCCGGAGAAAGGCAATCCCTTTGACTGGCAGTCTGTTAAGGAAATGGGGAACATCCTGGAACAGGTTGAAGAAGATGAAACCGTTGGCGGGCTAATTCTGACGGCGAAAGGGAACAAATATTTCAGCGTTGGGGCTGATATCTCCCTGATGCAAAACATTGAAGGGAAGGAATACGCCCAATTTCTGTTTGCCGGGATGAAGATGTGTGAAACTCTGCAACACCTCAAGAAACCAACTATCGCGGCTGTCAATGGATGGGCCGTCGGGGCGGGCGGAGAGGTAGCTATGTCCTGTGACATGCGCGTCGCCTCCGAGAATGCCCGCATCGGTGTCCCGGAATTGAAAATCGGATTGATCCCGGGGTGGGGGGGGATTTTCCGCCTCACACGCCTGGTGGGGTCCGCTAAGGCCATGGAGCTGGTCCTGACAGCCACGAATGTGCCGGCAAACGAGGCTCAACAGATCGGTTTGGTCAACCGGGTCGTCCCCCTTGAAGAATTAATGCCCACGGCGATTGAACTCATGGAACGGATCCTCGCCAACGCCCCCGTTGCCATTGCCTTTGCCAAGTCAATTATCCTGAGCGAACGCGAGGTCCCCATCCATTTCGGGGAAACCTACGAAGCTCTAAGTAGCATCCTTACCTTCCTCAGCAGGGACGGCAAAGAAGGGATGCAGGCCTTTTTTGACAAACGGAAACCGAAATGGGAGGGAACGTAGGCTTTTGGTGATTTCGTAAAAAGCTGGTTTATGCCGTTTTCGGCAGTCTATCAGCAACGAAGTCCGCCGACTTTAAATGATTCTTGTTGTTCGGGTGAACGTGGAACAATATTAGCTCCTTATGTAAGTTTCACCAAAACGACTTCCTTGGAAGAACGCTGGCGAATGCAGCGCCCTGAAAAGCTGACTTCTAGCCTCCTGATACGCCCTCTTTTTTCATTGACTTTAGCGGCGATCTGTCCTAAAATTACTTAATTTTAAAAGCGAAAAAAGGGGGGGATAAAGCTATCCTAAATACTATACCCGTTCCCGTAAATATTGAGGACGAAATGAAACGCTCCTACATGGATTACGCCATGAGCGTTATCATGGGGCGCGCCCTTCCCGATGCCCGGGACGGCCTCAAGCCTGTCCACCGGCGGATTATCTTTGCCATGTACAAAATGGGCAATTTCTGGAACAGGGAATTCAAAAAATCCGCCAGGGTCGTGGGGGATGTAATCGGTAAATACCACCCCCACGGGGACGCCGCGGTTTATGATGCCATCGTCCGCATGGCCCAAGACTTTTCCCTCAGATATCCCCTCGTTAACGGGCAGGGAAATTTTGGCTCCATAGATGGCGATCCCCCTGCCGCCATGCGTTATACCGAAGTGCGCCTCACGCGCCTGGCACATACCCTTTTGGATGATATCGAAAAGGACACCGTCGACTTCATACCCAATTACGACGCCACCCTAACCGAACCGATGCTTCTCCCGACACGAATCCCGAATCTCCTTGCAAACGGCGCTGCTGGAATTGCCGTCGGGATGTCTACAAACATCCCTCCACACAACCTCAATGAACTCATCAGCGGAGTCAAGGCGGTGGTCCAAAATCCAGACCTTCCTTTTGAGGAGCTAATCAGTCACATTCCCGGCCCGGATTTCCCCACTGCCGGGTTCATCCTTGGCAGGGCGGGCATTCTCTCCGCCTATAAAACAGGGCGCGGCATCATCCAGATGCGGGCCCGCACCCATATCGAAAAGGTCAAAACCTCAGACCGCAACCGAATCATTGTGACGGAAATCCCGTATCAAACTAACAAAAGCAAGATTATCGAACGAGTGGCCTATCTGGTCCAGAACAAGGTCATTGAGGGAATCTCTGATATCCGTGACGAAACGGACCGGGAAGGCATCCGGATTGTCATCGAACTGAAACGGGGTGAAAACCCGGAGGTGGTGTTGAACCAGTTGTTCAAGCACACCCAGCTCCAAACCTCGTTCGGAATCATTCTTCTTGCCGTTTTGAACAATCAACCCAAGGTATTCACACTTAAGCAACTCATCGACCTTTTTATCCATTTCAGACTGGAGGTGATTGTCCGCCGAAGTCAGTTTGAGCTTAAAAAGGCACAGGCACGTGCCCATATCCTGGAAGGGTTCAAGATCGTCCTGGACCATCTGGATGAAGCCATTTCCTTGATTCGCGCTTCCCATCTCCCATCCGAGGCCAAGGCCGGTTTGATGGAACGCTTCGAACTCTCAGAGACACAGGCTCAGGCGATTCTTGACATGCGGCTTCAGCGCCTAACTGGCTTGGAACGGGAAAAAATTCTGGGGGAATACAAAGAAGTCATCCAGACCATCGCCCGGCTTGAGGAAATCCTTGCCAACGAGGGGCTGAGAAGAAAGATCATTGTTGAGGAACTGGAACAGATTGAGGAACTCTTTCAGGACCCGAGGCGTACAGAGATCATCGACGCCCAGGGTGAAATCGGGATCGAGGACATCATCGCAGAGGAAGATATGCTCGTAACCATTTCTTACCGGGGTTATATCAAACGGGTCTCCCCAACCCTGTACCGCAGCCAGAACCGTGGGGGGAAGGGCCGTATTGGGATGAACATCAAGGACGAGGACTTCGTTTCCCAGATATTCACAGCGTCCACCCATGATTACCTCTTCTTTTTCACCGACCAGGGACGTGCTTATGCGCTCAAGGTCCATGAACTTCCCTACGTAGGCCCCGCTTCACGCGGGCGTTCCATCGTTAACCTCATCAACCTGAAGAAAGGCGAAAAAGTCACTACTGCCTTTTCCCTGCGCGATTTCGAATCTTACCCATATGTCCTGTTCATCACCCGCAAGGGAATGGTCAAGAAAACAGCCCTCTCCGCCTATCGCAATATTCACAGCGGCGGCATCCTCGCCCTTAAGATCAAAGAGGAAGATAGCCTTGTGAAGGTTTTGGGCGTCCGTGACGACCAGGATATCGTTATCTGCAGCCACGCCGGCAAGGCGATCCATTTTTCGGTCGGAGATATTCGCCCAATGGGACGCGTCACAACGGGGGTACGCGCCATCCGGCTAGGCAGGAACGACTATGTCATCGGCATGGACATTGTCCAGGAAGGGGCCACCCTCCTAACGGTCACAGAAAAGGGATTTGGAAAACGAAGTTCTTTCTCGGAATATCGAAATCAGGCCCGCGGGGGAAGTGGCATTATCAATATCAAGGTTACCCCGAAGGTTGGTTATCCCGCCGGCGTCCTCAAGGTGGAAGATGAGGATGAAATCGTTCTTATCACAAGCTCTGGGAAACTCATCCGCCTCTTGGTAAAGGATGTCCCCGTCATTGGCCGTAATACCCAAGGAGTCAAACTCATAAATATCAGTGAAGGCGAGAATGTCACCTCCATCACGAAACTGGTGGAAAGATAAGATGGAACCTTCCAGGCCCATTGCTGTCATCGGTGGCGGAAGCTGGGGAACCGCCATTGCGCTTCATCTGGCACGGAGGGGATTTCCCGTTCAAATGTGGGCCTACGAATCTGAAGTCGCCGAAGGCATCAACTTAAGACACGAAAATACCTTGTTTCTTCCCGGCGTTACCCTTCCTCAGACCATTGTGGCATCGAACAACCTTGGGGATATTGTTAAGAATGTCACAACCCTTGTCATGGTGGTTCCCTCCCATTTTTACCGCAAGGTTGCGGAATCCCTTGCCCTGCACCTTCCCGACGATGTCAGAATTATCAGCGCTTCTAAGGGTATCGAGGAAGACACTCTGAAATTAATGACACAGATTCTCGAGGAGATTCTATCTCCCTCCCTCCATAAAGGGATTGCCTGCCTGTCCGGACCAAGCTTTGCCCGCGAGGTGGCAACCATGAAATTTACGGCCGTCACAGTGGCCGCAAAGAGGGCCGAAACGGCTAAGTACTTCCAAAAAACATTCTACACCCCCTATTTCCGCGTATACACCCACCATGACCCCATCGGTGTCCAGCTTGGAGGAGCCTTGAAAAACATCATGGCAATTGCCGTGGGGATCGCGGATGGCATGGAAATGGGAACCAATGCGCGGGCAGCCCTGATAACCCGTGGACTTGCCGAAATCTCCCGGATTGGTCTGAAGATGGGGGCAGATCCTTCAACCTTTCTTGGGCTTTCCGGTATAGGCGACCTTGTTTTGACATGCACCGGTGATTTGAGCCGTAATCGAAACGTTGGACTGAAGCTCGGTAGGGGACTGAAGCT
>JALTEW010000501.1 GCA_027073795.1 bacterium
CACCGGTGTCAAGGCAGCCCGTATTGCTGCTCACATTGGTGATCTGAGCAAACTGAAGGAAAAGAGCGTTCCATGGGACAAGAAAATGAGTATTAAGCGTCGTGATATGGATTGGGAAGCTCAGTTCGAGCTTGCCATGTTCCCGGATGATGCCCGGCGCATCTACCAGGAGCGTTCTGCAACCTCCGATTCCCAGACCTGTACCATGTGTGGGGAATACTGCGCACACAAGGGTTCTTCCCCTCTCTTCCAAGATGTCCTCGCAAAGAGTATAAAAAGTGGAGCAGAACTTTAAGGGGAGAGCCGATAAAAGAGATGAAAGGAACCGGGTGGGTATTTGCATGGTTGCCACCAACCATCTATGCTTTCGTCATGTTTTATCTGTCAGCCCAATCCTCCCTCCCGAAAATTCTCCCTCCATTCTATCTTTCCGACAAGCTCCTGCACGGGTTGGAGTACGCAATTTTTGGCATGCTGGTGGTCCGTGCCCTCGAGCGATCCCCCCGGGGGCCCCGGATGGCGAAAACGTGTATTACCCTTGCGGTGATTATCGTAATCCTCTATGGTATCAGTGATGAAGTTCACCAATCGTTCATCCCCCAGCGTGACGCCTCCGTGTATGATGCCCTGGCTGATGCCATAGGCGGTGCGCTGGGGATTATCCTTGCCCATAGGCTTATAAAAAAGGAGATCCTGCCATGATTGATCTGCACACTCACTCTCTTTTGAGCGATGGTGTTTTGGTCCCCTCTGAACTGGTCCGGCGTGCCGCGGCCAAGGGGTACCGTGCCATGGCCATTACCGACCACGTAGACACCTCTAACTATGAGGAGGTAGCCAGACAAATCCTCTCCTTTGCTTCAACCACGCGGGGAGCCCTGGAAATCCCTGTTGTTCCAGGTGTTGAAATAACCCACGTTCCCCCGGAACTCATCAGAGATCTCATTGTAAAAATCAGGGGGTTGGGCATTCCGTGGGTTGTCGTTCATGGTGAAACCATCACTGAACCGGTCAAGGAAGGCACAAACCGGGCCGCGATCCTGGCGGGGGCGGATCTGCTGGCACACCCCGGTCTTATCACGGTTGATGAGGTGAAACTCGCGGCGGAAAAGGGGGTTTTTCTTGAAATCTCGGCCCGCAAGGGACACAGTTTGTGCAACGGACACGTGGCTGCCCTGGCGAAACGATACAACGCCCGCCTTCTTCTCAACACGGATGCTCACACCCCATCGGATCTCATCACGGTCGAATTCGCCAAAAGGATCGCACGGGGATGCGGCCTGTCCGATGAGGATTATAATACCATCAGCATGTCAGCTCTTGATTGCGTTCGGAGGGAATGGTGATATGGGACGTATCATCGCCATAGACGGCCCTTCCGGTGCGGGAAAGAGTACCATCAGTAAACTTCTATCCGAAAGGTTAGGTTATATATATATCGACACCGGTGCCATGTACCGTACCGCCGCATTGCTTGCCCTCGAAGCGGGCATAGACCTTTCCAATGGGGACAGGGTGGCTCAGCTTTGCAAATCGCTTGCCTTTTCCTTCCGGATTGAAGGAGACACGGTCCATGTTACGTGCAACGGGCGGGATGTCACCGAGGCTATCCGCACCCATGAGATGGGGATGCATGCCTCTAATGTTTCTAAAAACCCCCAGGTTCGCGAGGTTCTTGTCGGGCTTCAACGCAAATTGGGGGGACAACACGATGCCATTCTGGAAGGGCGGGATATCGGAACAGTTGTCTTTCCGCAGGCGACATTCAAGTTTTACCTCGACGCTTCCATGGAAGAACGGGCGCGTCGCCGCTACAGGGAGCTTACAGAAAAAGGCGAAGGGGCTTCGCTTGAAGAGGTAAAAGAGGCCATAAGAAAACGTGATATCAACGATAGCACGCGTAAAACTGCCCCACTCAAACCTGCCGAAGATGCCATCATTATTGATACAACGGGAAAGGACATCTCTACCGTTATGGAAGAAATCCTCCAACACATCAGAAAGCGGGATTCTCGGTAATGGATATAAGGGTGGCGCAACACGCGGGGTTCTGCTTCGGGGTACGCCGGGCCATCGATATGGCCTTCAAGGCGTTGGGAGAAGCCAAAGGCCCCATTTTTAGTCTGGGACCGATTATCCATAATCCCCAGGTCGTTCAGAAGATGCAGAAAATGGGGCTCAAGGTGGTTTCTCATATAAGTGAAATTCCGGGAGGCACCGTCATCTTCCGCTCACATGGCGTTAACGCCCAGGAACGAGAAGAGGCGCAGAAACGGAACCTCACAATCGTGGACGCCACCTGCCCGTTCGTGGAAAAGGCCCATGAACATGTCAAGCGCCTCATGGAGCAATCCTATCAGGTCCTGGTTGTGGGAGATCCCAACCACCCGGAAGTTCTGAGTATCCTCAGTTACACGTATGGGGGGGGGGTTGCCGTTTCTTCCGTAGAGGATCTTGATACCATTGACCTCCCTCAGAAAGTCGGGGTGGTTTCACAAACGACCCAGAGCTTCAGGACCTTTCAGTCCATCGTTGTTGAAGTTGTTCGGAGAACACGGGAGGCCCTGATTTTCAACACGATCTGCGATGCTACCAAGGTGCGGCAGGAGGAAAGTATCCGGTTGGCTGCTCAGTCCGATGTCATGATTGTTATTGGAGGACGTAACAGCGCCAATACCCGGCGCCTGAAAGAACTGTGTGCCCAGGTCCAACCCCGGACATATCACGTTGAAACCGTGGAAGAATTGAAAGGAAAACCCATTGAACCAGCCAGACGCGCAGGTGTAACCGCAGGTGCCTCTACCCCGCAATGGTTGATTGATCCCGTGATTCAATACCTTAAAAACCTGTAAATTTGCGAGATTGCGTGGTAGGTTTCTTTAAATTTTTTAAAAAACTCCTCATTGTCATCTTTAGAACTTCACAGTCCCTTGAAAACAGAATTCTTTTCGTATATAAGAACTTCTTGTATCACATCTTTGAGGGAAACTTGTTTTCTTCTGAAAGTGTGGTATGAAAGATAGATAGGCCAGTGGGCCCAAAAATCGGTAGGGGGGGTAATTTTTTATGTTCAACACTTTCACGGAAGAAGTCCAGGAGGATGAAATTTTAGGAAAGGGGGGAGAAGAAGAGACCGAGAGCAAAGAGTCCTTTCAGGCTCTGTATGAGGAAAGCCTTAAGCAGATAGAAGAAGGCACCATTGTCACAGGAACCGTTATCAGCATCAATCCAGATACTGTGCTCGTCGATGTGGGGTATAAATCCGAAGGCGAAGTCCCCATCTCACAATTCAAGGATCATAAGGGAAATCTAACCGTCAGTGAGGGAGACAAGGTTGAGGTCCTTGTGGTGTCCCGGGAAGATGATGAGGGAATTATTCATCTTTCCAAGGACAAAGCGGATAAGGTCAAGGCATGGCGGGAGATTACAAAAGCCTGCAACGAAGGTGAGGTCATAGAAGGGACGATTGTTGCGCGGGTTAAGGGTGGAATGTCTGTGGATATCGGCGTAACCGCTTTTCTACCTGGGTCCCAGATCGACATCCGACCCGTTCGGAACATGGATGATCTGGTCGGTAAAAGTTTCAAATTCAAGGTGCTCAAACTGAATGAAAAACGGAATAACATTGTCATTTCCAGACGTGCCCTCCTGGAAGAGGAACGTGAAAAGAAGCGGAAGGAATTACTTGAAAGGATTAATGAGGGAGCCGTACTGGCCGGAACCGTAAAGAATATCACCGAATACGGGGCCTTTATCGACCTTGATGGCCTCGACGGTCTCCTGCACATCACCGACATGTCCTGGGGCCGCATCAACCATCCATCTGAAATCCTGAGTATCGGGGATACTATTAAAGTCAAGGTCATCAAGTATGACCCGGAACGACAACGGGTCTCACTGGGGCTGAAACAGCTAACTCCTGACCCCTGGGAAAACATTGCGGGGAAATACCCTATCGGAATGCGCACCAAAGGAAAGGTGGTCAGCATTACTGACTACGGCGCCTTCGTGGAGCTTGAAAAGGGGGTTGAGGGAATGGTGCATGTCACGGAAATGGCATGGGGAAAGAAACTTCGTCACCCCTCGAAAATCGTCGATCTTGGAGAAATAGTCGAAGTGGAAGTGATTGGGGTGGATCAGGAGCGGAAACGGATTTCCCTGAGCATGAAGCAGCTGGAAAAGGACCCCTGGCAGATAGTAGAGGAGAAATACCCCGTAGGAACGAAGATTGTGGGACGCATCAAAACCGTTACGAACTTCGGAGTCTTTGTCGGATTAGGGGAAGGCGTGGACGGTCTGGTTCATGTTTCTGACATGTCATGGACCAAGAAAATCCGCAACCCTGCCGATATCTATAAAAAGGGGCAGGAGATTGAGGCTGTTGTGCTCAAGATAGACCGTGAAAACGAGCGGTTTTCCCTTGGGATTAAACAGCTTATCCCTAATCCGTGGGATAACATCGACGAACGATTCCCTCTGGGAAAGGTCGTAACCGGCGTGGTAACCAACTTGACCGATTTTGGCGCCTTTGTGGACATTGGGGACAGCCTGGAAGGCCTCATCCACATCTCCGAGCTGAGTGATACCAAGGTTAACAAGGTCTCCGATGTGGTTTCCGTGGGAGATTCCGTGGAGGCAGTGGTGATTAATCTTAACAAAACGGAGAGGAAGATTGGTCTCAGCCTCAAGGCAAGAAAAACCGCGAAAAAAGGGACAGATTATTCAGAATTTACGGAGAAAAAGGATGAAGTCAGCTCCAATTTTGGAGCCCTTCTGAAGGAAAAACTGGACGAAAGAGAGGCCGCGGTTTCAGACTCATCCTCAACCAAATAGCCTTA
>JALTEW010000502.1:0-1694 GCA_027073795.1 bacterium
CAGTAATGTCATAACCAGCCGGTTGCGGGGCGGTCCTGCCGCCCTGCCCGGCACCATGGAAAACGAAAAGGCGGCCCTTACAAAGGGCCGCCTTTTTTATTGTGGAACATGGGGTCAAACCTTGATTTGTGATTTTTTGATATGGAGAATCGGGGGCAGGCGAATAGTGTTTTCCACCACAGGGAACATGGGGAAATAAAAAGGCATTCTTAAAAGCTTCATTACATCAGAGGAGTTGTCTCCTTGAGTATTTTCAGCATGGACTGGCTATTGCTATTGTGGACATGATTTTACCTCTTTGAGAAGTTTGAGCTTGGCCCTTGCAATTTTGTTCCCCGGGTCCAGTTTCAGCACCTTTCTTAAAAGCCGTTCTCCTTCCCGGGGCCGGCCGCTGGTTATCAGGACCTCGGCAAGATTAACCATGGCGGAGAGATTGTCCCTGTATGTTATGAGCGCTTTTCTGAAACACCTTTCCGCTTGAGTGTAATCCCTCAACACAAAATAGATATTCCCTTTGTTGTTCCAGATCTTTGACCTGTTCAACGGAGAGAGCCTTTGGCCGAGGACCAGGTCCGCGATTTTCAGGCCATCTTGATATCTCCCCGTCTCCTTGAGCGCCAGCACCAGGTTTACCGCTGTCTGCTCGGGTATCTCAAATTCCGAACCGTTGTGAACGTTTTTCTTCCTGAAAGTCATGCGCAAGGCCCTTAAGGCCTCTTCGTTCCTGCCGATTTTCAGGAGATATTTTCCGTATTCATTCCACACGCGGACCTTGCCAGGTGAGTATTTGAGACAATCTGCGTAGAAGGAGACAGGATCTCTCCACAACTCATTTCTCTGCCACGTGGCTATGGCGAGGCAGATGCTTAGGCCGAGGAACAGGGGAGCGGAGATGATGGTTGCATACTTTTTAAACTTCCAAGAGATAACGGATGCCAGGCACCATGAGCACAGGATACACAGGCCCACGTCCGGCAGGTAGGCCCGGTGTTCAAAGATGACGTCTCTTATGGGTATGAGACTCGACTCAACGGAGTTGGCCAGGTAATAGAAAAGTATCCCGAAAGCAGCAATGGGTAACCTTCGGATAAGAAAGACGGCGAGGGCGAGGAGAGAGAGGTGGCCCGCGACGGCGAAGAGCGTCCTCGGGTCGGAGATGCCCGGTGAGAGGGGAAAGGCATAATCGAGATGCAGGCCGGTTGGCCAGAAAAAGAGTTTGATGTACATCCATAACACATTGGCCTGGGTGAGGAGGTATTGTTCCCTTGATATGGTAGTCGTATCCCTGGTAAGGACCTGCATGGCCTTTAGTGAAAAGGGATCAAAATGAAAGACCTTTGCCACCATTATCCAGATGACAAGGATCAACCCAATGCTGGCCCCGGCTGCTATGCCGAGTTTGCGTCTGTCTCTGGTGAAGAACACGCCTTCTATGAGGAGGATCGCTCCCGGAAGGGTTACGGCGTTCTGCTTTGTGAAGATGGCCAGGAGGCCAAAGAGCAGGGTGAATCCCCACATGCCCCATTTCACAGGACCATCCTCTGTCAAACGGCCATGGACGTAGCAGGCCATGGATGAGACATAGAACAGGGCCGCGAGGGACGCAAGTCGCTGGACAATGTATGTTACGGCCTCGGTATGGAGGGGATGGAGGAGAAATATCAGGGCCGTCCAGAAGGGGAGCCACTGTGCCT
>JALTEW010000502.1:1704-4820 GCA_027073795.1 bacterium
CCTGGAAAGGGCACTGGTCAAGGGATCTTTCAGCAAGGGACTCTTTATTATGCCCTTGACAAGGGCAAAAACGGCCATTCCAGTCAGGATATGAATCGCGATGTTGACCAGGTGGTATCCAGTTGTATTGAAGTGGTTGAAGTAATAGTTGAGCGCAAAGGTGAAATAGCCCACTATCCTCAGGGGCGCAAAATGCCAGAGGGCACCGATGTCCCTATAGTTGAAAATGGCCGGGTTTTCGCGGATGGAGGAGTAATCATCGAAATAGAAGGGGACATCCAGGGTGTGGGCATATACCGCGGCGGTTGCCATGACGAGAAGGGCGATCTGAATGAGTAGGACATGGCGGTCGGAGAGTTCGGGCATGAGAGTAAACTGGGCGGTTGGAGCATGGTGCCGGAGAGGCCGTTTTGATGCCCGTTTTTTCCTTTGCCGGGGTTTCAGCCTGTTCTTTTTGCCCATTAGTCGTCAACCATCATGTCTGGATCCAGAGAGTTCGATCACCCCCGCCTGTCTGACGGACCGGTTAGAATGAGTTTATACAGATCTATTATCTCTTCGGCAACCCTGTCAATGTGAAACATCCGGGTCAATCTTCGCCTGCCTGCCGTACCCATCCTGATTCGTTCGTCCCGGTTGCGGGAAATCCTTTTCAGTGCCTCGCGAAGGGCCGTAATGTCACCCATCCGTATCAGGAGCCCCGTTTCTTCATGCTGGACAACCCAACCCGTGCCTGAACCCGGAATGGCCGTGGCTATGACCGGTTTCCCGTAACGCATGGCCTCAAGGAGAGTGAGGCCAAAGGCCTCGGTCCGTTCGACAGAAGGGAGGCAGAGTACGTCCGATGTGGCAATGAGCGCGTGGAGGACCGGCTCTTTCTGGAAGCCAGCAAGGGTTACCTGGGAAGTAGTGCCGGTTTTTTCAATAAGTTTCCTGAGCCTGTCCTCTCTCTCTCCATTTCCCACAATCACCACCCGTGCTTCGGGTATCCCGGCCGCTGCCTTGATGAGGTATTCGTGTCCCTTATAGTAAGTAAGCCTCCCTATGGCGACTGCCCTGAGCCGGGAGTCCCGCATTCCCCAGATTCTTTCCGCCTCTTTCAAGGGGAGTCTTGCCGGAACCTTGAGCCTTTCAGGGGCAAGACCAAGCGGAATGGAGACGCATTTGTGCCGCCAGGCGGAAAGGGGCTTGCTCGAAGCAAGATAAGGGGGCGAGGTACAGATGATTTTTCTCGCCCTTTTGAGAAGGGCCTGCTCAAAGGGGCGATAGATCCGGTAGGCCAGCGCCATGCGCCTGTCAATCGCGGAGGGCACGACATCGGCGTGCCAGTGAACTACACAGGGGATTCCACGAAGGGACGGGAGAAACATGCTCCAGAAGGCGGAAGTGTTTGGTACGTGGATATGAAGCAGATCGGGTTTGAATTCCGAAACCAGTTTTTTTAAAAGACAGGGAAATGCCGGACTGACAGGGGCGTAAAGGAGCATTGCCATGCAACCGGCCCGTACTATTTTTATTCCGGACAGGTCATCCACGCTGGTCTTTTTCACTCCTGGAGTTTGATGGACCAGGGCACAGGGGACGACTCCCAGACGATTCAGGGCCGGCAGGAGGTCTCCCAGGAAATTTTCAATGCCTCCCGGTACCGGTGGATAAAATTTACCTATATGGAGTACTTTCATTTTGGCTGGTTCCTGCTGGATTTCCTGCGGTCATGCCGGGGAATACGAGCGGCTGTTACAGGTGTCATTTTAGAGTATACTTAGGAGCATCGTTTGGTGCGAATTCAAGGCATTGAGCAACTTGAGCCGCGCTGAAGCCCTTCAAAATCCCACCACCCCGGCCGGGGGGTGATCGGTTACATGCAGTCTAAAGGTTATTAAGGTATAAAGGTATAAACGATATATTAGAAGTTTGCACCAGTTATTTTGGGAGTTGGTCTTAGGCGGGGAGCTTAGGCGATCTTGAATATTTTAACGGTCATACCGGCAAAAAATGAAGAGGCGACGGTAGGAGAGGTGGTGAAGGATGCCTTGTCGGCGCTCTCCGGTGACGTCGTGGTGGTCGATGACTGCAGTACGGACGCCACAGTCGCGGCGGCGGGAGATGCGGGGGCGAAGACGCTTTCCCTGCCTATGCCCCTGGGGGCCTGGGGGGCGATTCAGACCGGTATCCGCTATGGGTTGAGACACGGATACGAAATCGTGCTCACCATGGACGCGGACGGCCAGCACCATGCAACCTGTCTCTCCAGTATCTTGTCCCCTGTCCTGGACGGCAGATCCGATGTGGTCATCGGGGCATATCCCGAACGGGGGAGTCCGCAGAGGAGACTGACCTGGCGTTTTTTCAGGGCGGTTACCGGCCTGGAGATAGACGACCTTACCTCGGGATTCAGGGCCTATAACAGGAAGGCGATGTCTGTTCTCTGTTCCGGGGACGCGATTCTCCTTGACTACCAGGATATCGGAGTGCTTTTGCTGCTTAAGCAGGCCGGCCTCCGCATCCTGGAGGTGGAAGTCTCCATGTCCATGAGAATGTCCGGCCATTCCAGGGTATTCAGGTCATGGTTTGACGTCTTTCGATATCTGCTTTGCTCGGGAGTTATTTCCCTTTCAAGGCGCAATTATACCGTAAACAATAAATAACTCGGAGTCGTGTAATGATACCCTATTACTGGACGTCGACAGCGCTCGGCCTTGGCATAGCCTTCTGGATTATGTTCCTTGTGAGGCGTGACCACATGCAATCCCGTTACGCCCTGTGGTGGCTTGTGGTCGCAGTGGTGATAGTCTTGCTAGGCGCCATGCCGAAGGTCGTTGACCAGGTGGCTTCAAGACTGGGAGTCCACTATCCCCCTATTTTTCTCGTGATTCTCGCTATTGGAATGATCCTCATAAAAATGTTGACCATGGACATAGAACGGTCGAGACAGGAACGGACGATCAGGAAATTGGTGCAGAAAATCGCTTTGCTGGAAGGGGAAAAAGAGTAACCGCAGCGCTGAAATCCCTCAAGAGTCCGCATCAAAAAAATCACAAATCAAGGTTTGACCCCATGCACTAAAGCCTGGCGGCCCGGGGGGTGTGAACGTAACCGTTCACACCCCCCTCCTG
>JALTEW010000503.1 GCA_027073795.1 bacterium
GGCATTATGGAGCAGATTCGGCGTGAAGTTACCATCAAAGCCCTGCCCAAAGATATCCCGTCCGTGATTGAAATTGACATTAGCTCCCTAGGGATCGGTGACTCTATCCACGTGGACGATATTATTGCTGAGAACTATACCATTGTGGCCGATAGCAATTTTACCATCGTCACCGTTGCCTCGCCCGAGGCAGAAGAAATTGAAGGAGAAGAGGAAGAAGAAATAGAGGAAGAAACTGTGGAAGAAAAGACGGAGGAGACCAAAGAATAATTGAAATTCCGGAAAAACTTCCTTTAATCTGGATGGGATTGGGGAATCCCGGGGCTCAATTTATAAAAACACGCCATAACGTGGGGTACAGAATGATCGATTTTCTTATGGAAAAATTCGGCGGAGAGTTTTATAGCAAAGCACGTTATGGAAAGGTATGGAAAGGGTCCATCTATAAAAATACCGTCTTCATGGTAAAACCAACCACCTTCATGAATCTCAGCGGCAAAACCGCGAGGTGGATTCTGGATAGAGAGGGGCTTCTACCTGAAAGGATGGTTGTTTTCCACGATGACATGGACCTTGAGCGTGGCAGGACAAAACTCAAATGGGAAGGAGGGGATGCGGGACATAAGGGAATCCGTTCAATTATAATGTGCCTGCAAACGGGTGCATTTTTCAGGGTACGGATCGGAATTGGCAGACCGCCCAAAGACAAAGACGCCTCAGACCATGTGCTTGCCGACTTTGCCCCAGAGGAGGAAGAAGAGATTTACGGCGCCTTGGTGCGTATCACTGAGGGGATGGAAATATGGGCGGAGAAGGGAACAAAAAACGCACTTAACTTTTTAAACCACAGGGATTAAAGGAGGAGATTCATGTACAGCCTGACGAAGTTTGCTCCGCTATTTGGAATTGGCGGTCTGATCTTGGCATGGATAACTTATGCCTATGTTAAAAGGCAAAGTGATGGGAATGAAACCATGCGGGACATCGCCGAAATGATCCACAAAGGAGCCATGGTTTTCCTGAAAAAGGAGTATTCCATTCTCTTGATTTTCATTGTTGTGGTCTTTCTTCTGATGTTCTGGAAGATTGGTATCTATACTGCAGTAGCCTTTGCTTCAGGCGCGGCCAGTTCCATGCTGGCGGGTTTCTTTGGCATGAGTGCCGCTACACGGGCTAACGTAAGAACGTCTCAGGCCGCTTTTGAATCCGGCCAGGCTAAGGCCTTGAACGTGGCCTTTTTCGGGGGATCCGTTATGGGGCTTTCCGTGGCAAGCCTTGGCTTAATCGGCCTCGGTATCTTCTACTACATCTTCGGGAAAGACCCCGCGACCGCCCGTGTCATCAATGGGTATGCAATGGGGGCTAGTTCCATCGCCCTCTTCGCCAGAATCGGCGGGGGAATCTATACCAAGAGTGCTGACGTAGGGGCCGACCTTGTTGGAAAGATTGAAGCTGGAATCCCCGAGGATGACCCAAGAAACCCTGGCGTCATCGCTGATAATGTGGGAGACAACGTGGGGGATATCGCAGGCATGGGTGCTGACATCTTCGAGTCCTATGTAGGGTCAATCGTCGCAACTATTGCCATCGGTGCCACATCGAGCTATGCCATTTCGACCCGCCTGCTTTACATGTCTTACCCACTCCTGGTCGTAATGGGAGGCCTGATTGCCTCTCTCCTGGGAATCCTCTCTATCAAAATTCTCCAGAAAATGAGCCCGCAGGCGGCCCTGCGCTATTCTACATTTATCAGTGCCGTTTTTCTCCTCATCTTTACCTATTACATCACTCTCTCTCTGAAGCTCCCCATCGGTGTTTTCTGGGCTGTTTTCTCAGGGTTGCTGGCCGGGATGTTAATTGGTCTTATCACCGAATACTACACCTCCGGAAGCCCCGTACGGAGAATTGCCAAATCCTCTGAAACCGGTCCGGCCACGGTCATTATCTCTGGTCTTGCCGTTGGTCTCGAAAGCACGGCACTGCCCGTCGTCGTGATATGTATTGCTACCTTCGTTGCGGCCAAAACAGCTGGCCTTTTCGGTATCGGTGTCTCCGCGGTAGGTATGCTCTCCACAGTGGGCGTAACCATGTCGGTGGATGCCTACGGCCCCATCGCGGACAATGCCGGTGGGATATCAGAAATGGCAGGCCTTGGGCCTGAAACCCGCAAGATCACCGACGGGCTTGATGCCCTTGGAAACACAACTGCCGCAATCGGCAAGGGATTTGCCATTGGATCGGCCGCCCTGACCGCCCTGGCCCTGTTTGCTGCCTACTCCCAAGCGGTTGGGTTAAAAACGATCAGCATCACTCAACCCCAGGTTGTGATCGGGATGTTCATCGGGGGTATCGTTCCATTCTTTGTCGCTGCACTGACCATGACATCTGTAGGAAAGGCTGCCTTCAAAATGGTTGAAGAAATCCGGCGGCAATTCCGTGAAATCCCAGGGTTGATGGAGGGCAAGGCTAAACCCGACCCTGAATCCTGTGTGGCCATTAGTACCGTTGCCGCACTCAAGGAAATGGTCGTTCCCGGCTTGACAGCGGTGATTGTTCCCATCCTTGTAGGCTTTCTCCTGGGGCCTCGAGCCTTGGGGGGACTTCTGGCTGGTACCACGCTCTCCGGAGTCATGCTTGCCTTGATGATGGCCAACGGTGGCGGTGCCTGGGATAATGCGAAGAAATATATCGAAGAAGGCCATTTCGGCGGCAAGGGTTCTGATAATCACAAGGCAGCCGTGGTCGGTGATACGGTGGGCGATCCCTTCAAGGATACCTCTGGCCCATCCATGAACATTCTTATCAAATTGATGTCGGTGGTGTCCCTGGTCATTGCGCCACTCCTGATCCATCTCAAATAAGTCCATGCGGGCAGAAAATGGGGTAGGCATTCGTCTGCCCCATTTTTTACATCGGCAATCACATTTTACACCGCCGCATTCTTGACAGATGGAATATCATGATTATATTGGCATTTGTATTTCAAAGGGCAAGGACTGTGGACCGAGTCGAATGATGTTCAAATATCCTGAGATAACAAAGGGGTTACCATGATTGAGATTCAAAATCTGACCAAACATTTTGGGCACATTAAAGCGGTCGAGAATGTCTCTTTCACCGTTCGGAAAGGTGAAATCCTGGGATTCCTTGGCCCGAATGGCGCAGGGAAAACCACAACAATGCGTGTCTTGACAGGTTATTTCCCCCCAACGGAAGGAAAAGTAAAGGTTGCAGGGTTTGATATCACAGAAGACCCCATGGCAGTTAAGAAACGCTTTGGTTACTTGCCGGAAAATGTTTCTCTCTATACCGACATGCGGGTTAATGATTACCTGAACTTTGTCGGCCGCATCAAGGGAATCAGACGGCGGGCCCTTCTTAAGCAAAAGGTTGCCAACGTCATAGAGCACTGCGGACTCGGAAATGTCCAGAAGCGTACCATAGGCAAGCTATCCAAGGGATATCGACAGCGTGTGGGGCTTGCACAGGCCCTGCTTGGTGACCCGGAGGTTCTGATTCTTGACGAACCAACCGTGGGACTGGACCCCAAGCAAATCGTGGAAATTCGCAAACTCATCAAGGAACTGGGTGGCGAACGCACCATCATTCTGAGCACCCACATCCTTCCTGAGGTGCAAATGATCTGTGAGCGAGTGATTATCATTAACGACGGGAAGATTGTTGCTATCGACACGCCAGACAACCTGAACCGTCAGCTTTCCAAAAAGCTGACCATCCTTATGGAAATCGAGGGGGAACCCCAAAAGGTTGTCAATGCGCTGCAGAACGTTGATGGGGTCATCGAGGTCAAACAAAAGGCCAAGAAAAAGGGAAAGGTACGCCAGTATGAAATCCTTACAAGCCCGGACAAAGATGTCCGGAGGGAGCTTGCTCATACCGTTTTTGAGAACCAACTCGGTTTGTACGAGCTGAAGAGCGTCGAAATGAGTCTGGAGGAGATATTCCTGAAACTGGTCACGCAGGAGGAACACCATGCTTAACATCACTCCCATTTTTAAGAAGGAGGTGGGGTCATATTTCCTGTCTCCCGTTGCCTATGTCGTCATTACCATCTTTCTCGTGCTATCGGGCTATTTTTTTTATAGCTCCGTTGCTTATTACAGCCTTGTCAGCATGCAGGCTATCCAGAATCCCTATATGGTTTCCGGGTTGAACCTCACAGAAAGCCTGATATCCCCCTTCTTCGCGAACATCGGAATTATTGCCATGCTGATTATTCCCATGCTGACCATGCGTCTTTTCGCGGAAGAGAAAAAAAGCGGGACCATTGAGCTCCTGTTCACCTATCCCCTGAAGGATCTGGATATTCTTTTAGGGAAGTTCTTCGCTGCAACCGTGGTTTATTTGACTCCCATCGCCGTCACCCTTGTCTATATCATCTTCATCCGAAGCATGGCGGAATTACCCGTGGGTCCCATCCTGGCTGGATACCTCGGGCTCATCCTGATGGGGGAGGCTTTTATCGCCCTTGGAATCCTTATTTCCTCCACCACTGAAAACCAGATCGTGGCGGCTATTATCACCTTTGGCTTATTGCTTCTTCTCTGGGTTATTGGCTGGGCAGCCAGCTTTACTGGCCCTCTTTTCGGCAAAATTCTTACGGAAATATCCCTTATCAAACATTTTCAAAATTTCTCAAAAGGTGTGATTGACATAAAGGATGTCATATTCTATTTGGCTTTCACATTCTATGGCCTTTTTCTGACATCCAGAGTTCTTGAATCGAAGCGGTGGAGGGGTTGATTATGGCGAAAAAAGAATTTGAGAGTGG